>JBKOYV010000069.1:0-3477 GCA_046725585.1 Gemmatimonadota bacterium
GCACGAGCGTCGCCTCGTAGGCGTACCGGTCGGCGACGTGCCCGCCCTGGCGAAAGTCCGAGACGACGCCGTGGATGGGAAGCGGCTCGCCTTCGCGCCGGCGCAGGCTCAGCGTCGCCGGCTTGCCGATGATGGCGTCGAGGTCGAGCTCTCCATCCTCCGACACGAGGCGCACGACAAACCGGTACGTGCGCGAGATCTCCTCGACGCCGCTGAAGTCGACGACCTGCAGCGCGTCGGGCGCAACCGCGGCGGTCTCGAACGAGAAGTGGCTCTGATTCGCCTCGATGGTCATGTCAACCTACCGCCGCGAGAAGTTGCTCGTCGTCGGCGACCGTGGGCGACCGCACCACGACGGGCGCGGGCACGCCGTCACCGAACGTGTACGTGAAGGCGCCAGCTTCGCCGATGCCTAACGTGAGCACGGTGTCGCCGCCCGTGCCGGCGCTCGCCGCGCGCAGCAACAGCGCGCGCGACGCCTGGGGGAGGATCGTCCGGTCGATGATCGCGTCCACGTTTCGCGCCCCCGCCTCCGTCTCGGTGCACCGTGCCGTGATCCAGTCAACCACGCGGTCGTCGAAGCGGAACGCCACCCGGTGCGCCTGCGCCACGCGGTCGCCGACGCGACGCAGCTTGAGGCGGACGATATCGCGCATCGTCGCTCGGGCGAGCGGGTAGAACGGCACGATCCGCATGCGCGCGAGCAGCGCCGGCGCGAACTGCTTCATGAGGAGGAGCCGGCTCATCTCGCGCATCTGGTCGGGCGTCGGCCGCTCGCCGCCGTCCGCCGGCGCGTCGCCGATGCCGCACACCTGCAGGAACTCGTCGGCGCCGACGTTCGAGGTCATGATGATGACCGTGTTCTTGAAGTCGATCTCGCGCCCCTCGCCGTCGCGCATGAATCCCTTGTCGAAGACCTGATAGAACAGGTTCAGCACGTCGCGGTGCGCCTTCTCCACCTCGTCGAGGAGCACCACCGAGTACGGGTGCTGCCGCACCGCCTCCGTGAGCACGCCACCCTCGCCGTAGCCGACGTACCCTGGCGGGGAGCCCTTGAGCTGTGCCACGGTGTGCGGCTCCTGGTACTCCGACATGTTGATCGTCACCAGGAAGCGCTCGCCGCCGAACAGGAGGTCGGCGATCGCTCGCGCACACTCGGTCTTGCCCACGCCGCTCGGCCCGATGAGCATGAACACGCCTAACGGCGCTTCGGGATTCGCGATCCCCGCCTTTCCGACGCGCAGGGTGTCCGCGAGCTCGCCGATCGCCTCGGGCTGACCGAGCACGCGCTCCCTGAGCCGGTCGTCGAGCTCGATGAGGCGCGTGACATCGTCCTTGAGCATCTGACCGGCGGGAATGCCGGTCCAGTCGGCGACGACCTGCGCGGCGATGTCGGCACCGACGTCGGTGTGGACCATGGGCTGCCCGCCGTGCAACGCCGTGAGCTCGGCCTCGAGCCGCTCGAGCTCGGCGCGCTGTGCCTGCGCGAGGCGGCGCTGCTTTGCGGCATCCGTCGCGACGTGGGTGCCGCGCGACGCCTCGACGAGCCGCTGCCGCGCGTCAATGACCTGCCGCGCGAGTCGGTTCTCGTCTTCCCATCGCTGCGCGAGCGTGACGCGCCGAGTCTCGAGCTCCGTCATAGTACTTCTCAATTGCGCGAGCTCCGCCGAGTCTTGCAGCAGACCGCTCGCCTCGTCCCGCTCGAGGGCAGCAATGCGGATGGCGGCGTCCCGGATCCGGCGCTCGACGTCGTCCAGCGCCGCGGGCTTCGCGGTCTGGCCCATCCGCACGCGGGCCGACGCCGTATCGAGAAGGTCGACGGCCTTGTCGGGGAGCTGGCGTCCACTGATGAACCGCGCCGCGAGCTTGACGGCCGCGCCCACGGTCTCGTCGGGGATGTGGACGCCATGATGCCGCTCGTAGATCGCCTTGATGCCGCGCAGCATCGTGGTAGCGGTCTCCACCGTCGGCTCCTCGATCTTCACGAGCTGGAAGCGCCGCTCGAGCGCCGCGTCCTTCTCGAAATACTTCTTGTACTCGGACCAGGTCGTCGCCGCGATCGTCCGCAGCTCACCGCGTGCGAGCGCGGGCTTGAGCAGGTTGGCCGCGTCGCTCGTTCCGGCTGCGCCACCAGCACCGATGAGCGCATGCGCCTCATCGATGAACAGAATGATCGGCTGCGCCGCGCCGCGGACTTCCTGGATGACCGACTTGAGGCGTTGCTCGAACTCTCCCTTCACGCCCGCGCCCGCTTGCAGCAGCCCGAGGTCGAGCGTGCGTATCGCGACGTCGCGCAGACTGTCGGGCACGTCACCCTGCGCCACACGGAGCGCGAGCCCCTCGACGACGGCAGTCTTCCCGACGCCCGCCTCGCCAACGAGCACCGGGTTGTTCTTCCGACGCCGACTCAGGATATCGACGATCTGCCGAATCTCCTGATCGCGCCCGAAGACGGGGTCGATCTCGCCGGCGCGAGCCCGCGCCGTGAGATCGAGCGTGTAGAGGTCGAGCGCAGTCTCACCCTTGGACTCACCCCTCGACCCTGACGTCCCAGGCACCGCCATGGTGGCGCGCCGCTCGCCGGACGGCCGGTCCTCGTCGGAGCCGGCGACGATCGTCAGGTAGTCGGCGCGTAGCACGTCTTCGCGGATGACGGCCAGCGGCTCGACCCACGGCTCGAGCCGCAGCGCCTCCGAGCCGAGCACCGCTTCCAGCACGTTCCCCGAGCGCAGCTCGGCGAACCCGTGCTGCACCGAGGCGCTCACCCACGCGCTCTCGAGCAGGTGCGACAATGTGGGCGAGAAGAGCGGGCGCCCCGTGTTCCCGGCGCGCACGAGCTCGAGGCGGCCGAGCAGCGCTTCCCACACGCGGCGGTCGTCGACGCCGAAGTGGCGGAAGATCCGCGGCACGTCACCGCCGCCCTCCTCGAGCAGCTTCACGATCACGTGCTCGAGCGTCACCTCGTAGTGCGTGCGCGCGATGGTGAACCCGATCGCCGACTCCAGCGCCCGGGTGAGATGGGTGTCGAGCTTCTCGAGCAGCTTGCGCAGATCCCTCGTGACCATGCGGGAACCCTCTATCATTGAATGGTCGTTCGTCCGTGTCGCGCCGCCGGCCGCGCATGCGCGCCGTACTCGACGATCTCGGAGACGATCGTTCGCGCCGGCCGGCCGGCCCACGTCGTTAGGCCGAGGCGGTTCGACGGACAGCCCAGCCGCGTGACTGGCAGCTCGGCGGTGCCGATGCGGAGCTCGACGTCATAGTCCAGCGTGTCTCGCACGTAGAGCGCGACGAGCTCGGCCAGCGTGAGCGCGTCGTTTTCGCCGGGGTGCAGCGCCCGGAATTGCTCCCATGTCAGCGGACCGAGCACGATGCGGAACCGTCCGGACTCGTCGAGGAGGCGCTCGCCGAGGAAGGCCGTGTCGCCGAGAATCGCGCGCTCGCGCATGTGACCGACACGCGGACGGTCGGCGACCG
>JBKOYV010000189.1:0-5965 GCA_046725585.1 Gemmatimonadota bacterium
CGGCATACCCGTGGCGTGGCCCCCAGACGAGTGCTTTGAGGACGAGGACGTCGAGTGTGCCGCGAAGGAGTCCGCCATCGGGATCGAGCATGGTGCCGCTCCCCTCTCGTTTAGAGGGGAATATTCATCGACAAGCTGGAGAACGCAAGGGATTGCAATAGAACCTCGGGTGACCCCGACGGGTCGCCATTCGCGGTCACTCCGCGCTCGCCGGCGCGACTGCCAGCTTGTTAGGCACGAACGATCGAACCGCCAGATAGAGCAGCAGGCCGGCTGGCCCGAACAGGAACGTCAGCACGAGCACCGGCACGATGGCGAGGTGCGGGATACGGTGCCGCTGCGCGTCGCGAACCTCCCACCCCCCGATGAACAGGTCGAACGCGAGATAGTGAACCCACCCCGCGAGCAGCGCCCAGCGATTCTCGAACAGCGCGCTCACGCCCGCGAGTGACGAGAACCCTCCCTCGCTCCGTGGAAGCGCCCAGGCGACGAGCGCCGCGTAGACAAGCGCGAGGAGGATCGGCACCGCGATCGGCACGACCGATGTCGCCCAACGCCGCCGCGGGAAAAAAACCAGCGGCAGCCAGCCGGCCATGGCGATGAGGTTCAGCGTCGAAAAGAGCTGTTCGGGGGTCATGTTGGCATCCGGTTGAGGGCGTTGCGCGCTCCAAGACCGATCCAGCCAAGCGCGAGAGCGGTGGCTGTTGCCCAGGTCGCGAGCGATGCGAGCGTCATTGCATCAGGGTCGGCTATGCTTTGCCCCTGCAGCGCCTGCGAGAGCAGCAGGAGGAACAGCGATCCATAGCTTGCCGCGAGTGTCAGGATCACCCTAACGCGAACGTCTTCGGGGCGACGCCAGCGGCGCAGACCGAGCGCGGCGACGGCCAACGCCTGGATGGCGTGCAGCCCGATGAAGTGCGGAACGCGCAGATCGCCATATTCTCGGCTCCATCCGGTCATCGCGACACCGGGGCCGCCGTCCGGGCCGCCCACCGTGTGTGCGCCTACCGTCGTCATTCGTCCGCCCCCGCGTACGTTCTCGAGTTGCGCCGACGTAGGTCGAGTCATAAGCCCGCCGGTGAGCGCACCGGCGATGGTCAGCGCCATGCCGAGTCGCAGGGCCCATCCGAGCGCTCGATCGGCGAACCGCTGCCGCCACAGCGCGACGACGACCGCAACGCTGACCAGCGTCTGCACGACGATCGCAGTGCCCATTACCATGAATAGCACCTGGTCGAGCGGTGTCGACGCGTTGAAGTGGCTGGTCGTTCCGCGCCACGCCTGCATGTCGATGATCGCCACCTCGAGCACGAACACGATGGCGGTCGTCCACCCGACCACGCGACGGACCCGCGGCCAGTCGGTCAGCCAGCCGAAGATCCAGGCCAGCGTCAGGCTGTAGATGGTGGTGGAGATCGCGAACTTGAACGGCTTGAGCCACGCCGGCGCGCCGGTGATGATGCGCGGATCCACGAAGATCCCGATAAGGGAAGGGACCGCCACGACCAGCATCAGAAGTCCTACCGCAGTCAGCGGTGGGCTCGAGCGCCAGAGCCGACCGAGGAGCGTTGTCCTTCGAGCTCTCACGGACGGCAAGGCGGCGCGTTGTGTCGAATGCATGAGTACCTCCGCAATGTTGCCACTGTCAACATAGGCTATCGCGGAGTGTTGACGATGTCAACATCAGCCGTTAAGATCACACAGCATGACCCCGCAGAAACGATCAGCCCGTAAGGCGCGGCGGTCGTACCATCACGGCAACCTGCGCCGCGCACTGCTCGACGAAGCGCTCGCGACGATCCGCGCCGAGGGCGTGAGCGGCGTCACCCTGCGCGAGATCGGGGCACGCCTCGGCGTCTCGCGGACGGCGCTCTACCGCCACTTCGCCGACAAGGAGGCGCTGCTCTCGGCCGTCGCCACGGAAGGGTTCCGCGCGTTGCGCCACGAGCTCGTCACCGCCTGGACGGCGGCGGGCGCCGGAGACGCGGCGTTCCGCGCGATGGGCGTTGCGTACGTCCGCTTCGCGGTCTCCAATCCGTCACACTACCGCGTGATGTTCGGAGGCGCCGTCGACTCGCAGGCGCGCGATGCCGAGCTGCTGGCCGAAGGCGAGGGTGCGTTCCGGGCGCTCGTCGACGCCCTTGCCGCGCTTCAGCGCGACCAGGTGATCCGCTGGGACGACACCGTGCTCATGGCCAGGTACGTGTGGTCTCTCGTGCACGGCATGGCCATGCTCGCGATCGACGGCAAGCTGCACGAGCACGGCACCGTGGAAGAACTGATGACGTACGCGTTCGACCGGCTGCGCACCGGAATCGCCGTGGACACCAGGTAGCGTCGGCACGGCCCAATCGCGCGGGTCGGTAACACATCGAGGAGTGACGCCGGCCAGAGTCCTTACTCTGACCCCGACTCCGCTGCGTATTGCCGAAGAGGCCGTAACTCCAATATTGGGGCATGACCTCCTCCGCCGATTCACCCGCCGTCGCTCCCACGCCCGCGGCCGCGCCGGTGGCCGAGTCGGAGCGCATCGAGATCATCGACATTGTGCGCGGCGTCGCCGTGCTCGGCATCCTGCTGATGAACATCCCGTTCTTCGCGATGCCCGAGCGGTTCCTCGAGCCGTGGCGCGCCGACCCCGGCAACCCGAACTTCTGGGTGTACGCGACCAACACGATCCTCTTCGAGGGGAAGATGCGTGCGCTCTTCTCCGCGGTCTTCGGGGCGGGGATCGTGCTCTTCACCGTGGGGAAGGAGAAGTCCGGGCGATCGGCCACGGGACTCTTCTACCGGCGCATGGTCTGGCTGACACTTTTCGGCCTCGCCCACGCGCATCTGGTCCTCTGGGTGGGCGACATCCTGTACTTCTATGGGCTTGTCGGGATGCTCGCCTTCCTCTTCCGCCGCGTTGCGCCGCGGTGGCTCGCGCTCGGCGTGCCGCTCGTCGCCGTTGCCGGCTTCGTCGCGAACACGGTCTTTTACCAGGGCATCAGGGAGAAGCGCCTGGCCTGGCGCGAGGCCGTCACGGCGCAGCAGGCCGGGCGTCCGCTCACGCCAGCCCAGGACTCGGCGCTCGTCGCGTGGCGCGACGTGGAGAAGGAGTTTCTGCCTAACAAGACAGAGATCGCGGAGCACACCGCGCTCATGAAGGGGAGCTACGGCCAGGTGGCGAGCTTCGTCCGCGAGAAGGCCGCGGACGGCGAGTTCAAGTACCTCCTCTTCTCCATCTGGGACATGCTGGCGCTGATGCTGCTCGGGATCGCGTTGTACAAATGGGGCTTCCTGACGCTTCAGTGGAGCACGCGCGCGTACGTGCGGACCGCGGCGATCGGCTACGCGGTTGGATTGACGGCAGTGACGTTCTCCTTCGTGCACGGCGTCGTCGTCACACCCACGGTGGATGCCTTCCTGGCCGCCCTCGAGCGGGAACCCGTCCAGTGGGTCAACGCCCTGTACGACGTGCAGCGTATCGCACTCATGATGGCGCACGTGTCGGTCATCATGGTCGTGTATCGCGCGGGCTGGCTCCGGTCGCTCCTCCTTCGGCTGCGCGCGGTGGGACAAATGGCGTTCACGAACTACGTCATGCAGTCCGTGATCTGCTCGCTGGTGTTCTTCGGCTACGCGCTCAACCAGTTTGCCGAGTGGCAGTACTACCAGCTTTACTGGCTGGTGCTCGGGATTTGGGTGCTGCAGCTCGTCGTGAGCCCGCTGTGGCTGCGCGCGTTCCTGTTCGGACCGCTCGAGTGGTTGTGGCGCACGCTCACGTATGCCGCTCGGCAGCCATTCGTGCGACGCCCCGCACAACCGGCGGTTCCAGCGGCGGGGGCGGTGACAGGGTAGCAGCCGACGCGCGCAGGAGCTTCGCGCGCGTCGGCTCTAAAGGACGCGGGCGCCATCGCAGATCGAGTCGGATGCAATGCCGTCTACTCGTGGTCCTTCGCGCGCACGATCGCGCGCGACAGCGCGAGCGCAGCGACGTGCCGCGCGATGTGCAACCCAGCGTCCTTGTCGAAACGGTAGTGAATGCCCGCGTAGAGGCGTGA
Organism: Gemmatimonadota bacterium; assembly: GCA_046725585.1. Lineage (GTDB taxonomy): Bacteria > Gemmatimonadota > Gemmatimonadetes > Gemmatimonadales > Gemmatimonadaceae > JAJKIV01. The sequence goes on from JBKOYV010000189.1 coordinate 4,047, forward strand.
TTCCCCCGCCTCGTCCGCCATGGCGGCGAGACGCTCGGCGTCGGCCGGAAAGAGCGCGCCGAGCACGTAGGCCGATGTCCCCGAGACGCACGCGTGGTTCGAGGGGTACGACGGGTGCTGTGGCCTCGGGATGGGCGTTGTGATCGCCGGGTCCGCGCGGTACGGGCGGATCAGCCAGTACGTGTACTTCGCGTCGTGGCACGCGATGTTGGCGTCCATCGTGGCCGTGTGCATGAGAGCGAGGGTGTACGCGGCTCGCCGTTCATCCAGCCGATTGTGGGCGATCAGCGTCGTTGCTTCTTCGTTCCAGAACGCGGCAACTGTCGGCATCGCCCAGAACTCCGCGATGCGAAGCTGGTCGGCTGTGCGATGGTCGGAGAACTGACGAATCTCCGCGAGCGCAGCGAGGTACGCCGGGCTACCGAACGCCGGCGGAGGCCCCGGACGGAACTGGTCCCCCGACGTCAGGAAGAACGGTCGCATCTGACCGAGGAGGGGAAGCAGGGGAGGCCGCGGAGGATCGAAGTCGCTCGACCAGAAGCCCGAACCCGTCGGCACGGCGCCCGGCGAGACCGCATCGAATCCATCGGTCCGCGCGAGCTCGGCAACCTGCATCCCGACCGCGCGCCCGATGGCTTCTCCAGCAGAGAACGCACCTTGTCCGTCCGGCTGTCCGACGACGTCGCTCTCCTGCGCGTGCAGCTGCGATTCGAAGAAGCTCGCATCCTCGGGGAACAAGGCGGCTAACACGACGGCCGATGCCGCCGATGCGGCGCCGCGTGGCGAGGCATGCGGCGGATGGCCCCGCGAGTCATGCGCCGCCACCACTGCGCGGTATTGGGCCAGGGACAGGTACGCAAACGCCCGGAAGGCCGCTTGCTGGTTCGGCTTCTCGGCTGCCGGCTTCGACGTGATGAAGTCACGCGTGATGGCACTCCACCGGACGCTCGCCGTAGCTTCGCCGGGGACCACGGCATCCGCCCGCAACGGCGGCGGGCCCGCCTGAACAGGACTCGGGTCCGTAAGCTGGTCAGTACAACCGCTCGAGACCGCCAGGATCGCTGCGGCCGACAGCGCAAGTGTGCGTGGTAATTCCGACATTCCGCTCATCGAACCTCCTTATCGTTAGGCATCGCCTCGGCGCCACACCCGCACATCACGGCCGATCGACCGGCAGCCCGCTCGGCACGCGCGCCGGCACGACACGCGAGAGGTCGCGCGCGCGGTCATCGGTCAGGGCGCTCATGTACTGCATCAGCTTTTCGGCGATCTCGGGCGAGAACACCACGCCGTCGAGGAGCGTGTCGCGCTGAGCGAGAATCGCGGCGGCGTTGTCGAGGACGGCGCCTCGCAGAGCGGATTCGAGCTGCGACGGATCGTATGCGAACAGCTTCTTGTCCGACTCGCTATAGTGGTCGACGAATGCGCGCAGCGAGGTGACCGCGCCGTCGTGGCCGTACGGTCCCGTGAGCTCAACGTTGCGCAGCGGCGTTGTGCGGAAGCGGTATCGATCGCTGGCAGCACCGGTCACGCGCATCCGCCCGAAGTCATCCCGTTTCAAGGCGCCATCTCCCTCGCCCGGTCCGATCTGCGCGACAGCGACATCGTGGAACTGCTCGTCGCTGAAGGTCGAGCCGTTGTGGCAAAGGGAGCACTTCAGTGTGAGGAACGTTTGAGCGCCGTCGAGCTGCGCCGTCGTTAGGGCGTCGTCGCGCCCGGCGAGGAACCGGTCCCAGGGTGTGTCGTCGAAGGTGAGCCGGCCGACCATGAAACCCGCGATCGCATTCGACGCGTGCGCGAACGTCATGTTGCTGAACTTCGTCCCCGGATACGCGGCCTCGAACAGCCCGCGATATTCGGGGATGGCACCGAGGCGTTTCATGACGCCGGCCCAGATCGCGGTGAGGTCAGTGTCGGGA
>JBKOYV010000423.1:0-6898 GCA_046725585.1 Gemmatimonadota bacterium
GAACCACTCCACGCACAGTGCGATGATCACGACCGCGTAGACCCAGCCCAGCGAACGCAACCTCGGTGCGTCGGAAAGCGAGCTGCCGCGGCCGACGGCGCCGGACCGAATCGCCCGACGCGGGTAGAGCTCGCGCGACGGATTCACCGCGAGCACCGAGTTGCCGCCCGCCGTCTGGACGTCGTACACCCCCGGCACCAGCGGCCGACTCTCGACAATGTTATCGCCCTCGGTAAACCGCAGCATCATCGAATCCGCGCGAGCCTCGCCACCTCGCCGCGTTAGGACGACGGCGACTACCGAGTCATCGCCTGCGCCTCGCCGCCAGCGAATCGGGTCGCCCGCGTGCACGACCGCATCGGCGTTCACCGCGGCGCGCACGTCCGTCCGACCACCCGAGAGCCAATCGAAGAGTCCACCCCACAGCGCGCCGAACGTGTCGGAAGCGGCGCCGCCTCGCACGCGCCACCGCCAGAAACCGGATGCCCCGACGACGACGGTGCGCCGCGTGCCCTCACGGCCCACGATCGCATTGCGGCGCTCGAAGCGCCGGCCTCGACGCGTCTCGAGCGCGACCCAGTCGCCCGCGGGAACGTCGCCTGCCACGTCGAGCGGGGGAAGACTGTCCCACGCGGCCGCCGACAATGCCGCGGAGACCGGCGACGCTGGAGCTCCCGTTGCGTACCAATCCGCACTCCCCTCCGGTGGCGGCGAGAACAGCGCGAGCGCGCCCTTCGTCGCGGCGCGCGGCGGACCGAACACCGCGGTGTCACCATGCAACACGACGAGCGGTGCGTCGCGCACGATGGATCGGATCTCGGACTCGTTGGCGGGTCCGAGCGAACCGTCCTGCCGCCACACGCCCGGCGCGATCCGATAGAACCCGCGCGTGGGCAGCGCGAGCGCGCCACGCAACAATGCGAGCGCTTCGCGCGAGTCCAGGTCGGGCGACGTGGACACGAGCACCGCACCGGCCGCCGGCGACACCTCGAGCACTGTCGTTAGGGTATCGTTCCTCGACTCGGCGTCGCCGGACGTCGAGACGATGGCGCGGACGAGACTCGCACCAGCGACGTTAGGCACTCGGGCCCTGGCGCTGACGGTGCGATCGGCGAACGGTGCGAGCGACTGCACCGGAACCTGCGCGACGCGCAGATCGCCGATGACGAGTGACACCGTTCCGGCTCCCGCGCCGGCTCGGCCACTCGAGATCTGCATGCGAAACTCGGCCGTGTCGTTCCCCACCGCGGCACGCGGCGCCTGGATGTCGGCCAATGCGGCGTCCGGCCCACCGCGTCCTTCCACCACGATGACACGCGAGCCCGCGGGAACCGTCGCGAGCGCATCGGCGTCATCGACCTCGCCGTCGGTGACGAGCTGCAGCGGCCGACCCGCGGAGAGCGCCCGCTCCACGAGCGGGCGCAGTCGCGTCGCGGCGTCCGTGGGCGTGGCGGGCACGACCCCGGTGCGCACGGAGTCTCCAACGAGGAAAAGCGAGTCCGTCGCGGCCGACCGCGCACGCGTACGCGCATCGTGCCACGCGACCGTATCGCCGCCGCGCAACCAGCTCTGCGATACGTCGAGCGCGACGATCGGTGGCACCGGGTGCGGCAGGCCGGCGACAGCGTCGAGCAGCAGGGCGATGAGCAACGTGAGCGCGAGCGCACGCAGGATCGCCACGAGCAGCGTCCGTCCCGCGGACCCGCCTCGCCACCGATATGAAAGGAGGGCGAGGAGAACCCCGCCCACCACCGCCACCATCCAGATCGTCATGCGGACAATCTATCGCTGCGACTGTCGCTAAGCGGTCTGGCGCGGCAACGCGCTACGGTCGCGCGGCGAGGCGTGCGGGTGCAACATCGCGCTCCAGCAGCGCGATGAGCTCACCCCGCTCGCGAGCGAACGCGTCTCGCTCGGATGCCGGCAGCGGGTCACCGCCCTTCATCGCGAGCGCGACACGCGGGTTTCGCTGCACGCCACCAACGAGCACCTCGAAGTGGAGATGCGGTGCGGTGGCGAGCCCTGTCATGCCGACGAATCCGATGGTCTGACCGATGGCGACCCGCGCTCCGCGCCGAGTCGTCTTCGCGAACGCGCGAAGGTGGCCGTAGCGGGTCACGAAGCCATTCCGGTGGCGCACTTCGATCGCGTTGCCGTAGCCACCCTTTCGACCGGCGAAGATCACCACGCCATCACCGACGGAGCGCACCGGCGTGCCCTGCGCGGCGGCATAGTCCGTCCCCGCGTGCTGCCGCCAGATGCCGAGGATCGGATGCTTGCGCATGCCGAACACGCTCGAGATGCGACGGAACTGGAGCGGAGCCCGAAGAAATGCGGCACGCATCGACTTGCCGGCCTGATCGAAGTATCCGATGCGCGAATCGCTCGACTGGTGGCGAATCGCCTGGAGCTCGGATCCGTCGACGGTGAAGGTTGCGGCGAGAATGGAGCCGAGGCGCACGGCACCCTGCGGGCCTCGCCGCCGTTCGACCAACACGCGGAACACGTCGTTCGGCTGCAGGTCGCGACTCATGTCCACGCGATACTCGTAGATGTCCGCAAGCGCCCAGGCGAGCTCCGCGCGATTCGCCGAGGGGAGATCACTCTCGGTGGAGTCGAGCGCGTCGTACAGGGTGGAAGTGATCTTCCCGCCGAGAGCTATCGTGTCGGTCACCCACGGCAGCTTTTCCTCGGTGCTGACCCAGCCCGAGTCCGATCGCCGCACCGTGAGGATATGGTCGACGGCGAGCTGGAAGACGAGCTCCGAGGGAATCGAGTCCGGCTCGAGCGTACGAGATGTGAGCGTGAGTCCCGCCGGCACTCTACGCTCGTCCAGGGATGTCGCGGACTCCAGAACACGCAGCAGGTCCCGGCCGAGAATGCCGGCGCGCCCGAGCAGTGCCGTGAGCGTCTCGCCTCGGGCGAGCGTGTCATGGCGCTGACGCCAGACGGGAGCGGGCGGCGCGGACTCGAGCACTTCCGCCATGGGAGGTCGATCGTGAAGCCGCGGCGTGAACGCGACGGCGATTCCGGCGAGGATGAGGACGATGCCGTACGTAACGACGCGCGCGAGGATCGTGTTCCCCGCGCGCGCAGTCTTGGACTTCGGGCCCTGTGCGCCGTCTCCCGCAGTGCTGGCGTCGCTCAATCCATCTGTCTCCGAATGAACGTCGGAATCTCCATGTCACTGAGATCCTGGTCCACGCGCTCGGCCGGCGGGGCAGGCGGCGGACGACGCGCTCCGATGTCGGTGCTCGTGGCCGCACGCGGCGGTGGAGCGGTGTTGAGGCGCTGGATGGTGGGCGTACGCTGCGCGTGGAGCGGGATCACGGGTGCGCCCTTGGCGGCGACCGTTTCGATGACGGGCGCTACAACCGGCGCAGCCTTGTCGAAGCCCGTGGCGATCACGGTCACCCGAATCTCACCCTGCATCGCGGGCTCGTGCACGGCCCCGAAGATGATCTCCGCCTCGTCGCCGACCGCGTCGTGTATGATCTCGTTGATCTGATGGACCTCGCCAAGCGTTAGGTCCGCGCCGCCGGTGATGTTCACGAGCACGCCCAAGGCGCCCGCGATCGACACGTTGTCGAGCAGCGGGCTCGAGATCGCCTGCTGCGCGGCTTCCATGGCGCGATTGTCGCCGCGGCCGATGCCCGTGCCCATGAGCGCGGACCCGCCGTTGGACATCACCGTGCGCACGTCGGCGAAGTCGACGTTCACGAGGCCGGTGACGCTGATGAGCGACGAGATGCCCTGCGTCGCATGCAGCAGGACCTCGTCGGCCTTCTTGAGCGCATCCTGGAAGGGAATGCCTTTGCCGACGACGGCGAGCAGCCGCTCGTTGGGCACGACGATCATCGTGTCCACGTGGCGGCGCATCTCACCAATGCCCTGCTCCGCCTGCCGCATGCGCTTGCGGCCCTCGAACAGGAACGGCCGGGTGACGATGCCAACAGTAAGGGCGCCCGCTTCCTTCGCGAGCTCGGCGATCACGGGCGCGGCACCGGTGCCGGTGCCACCACCCATACCGCACGTGATGAAGACGAGATCGGCGCCCGTAAGGCAGCGTCCGACCTCATCGCGATTCTCCTCGATGGCTTGACGGCCGATCTCGGGGCGCGCGCCAGCGCCGAGCCCGCGAGTCAGCTTCTTGCCGATCTGAATCTTGACGTCGGACTTTGAGCTGAGCAGCGCCTGCGCGTCGGTGTTCACCGAGATGAACTCGACGCCCTCGAGGCGCTCCTCGATCATGCGGTTGACGGCGTTTCCGCCACCACCGCCAACGCCCACCACCTTCATGCGGGCGTTCTGTGTTGCGCTCTCCTCGAACTCGAAGATCATTGCGAGTGAGACTCCACTACGGCAAGGATGAACAACAGATGACCCGGGGGATCACTGCGGAATACTGCAACGACGAGGCGTTGTAGCGGGGAGCTGCGCAGCGCGCGACGGCAGCACGAACGGCGAGAAGTGCGGGACCAATATAACGCGATTTGCACTCCTGGCTACCGTGCATGACGAGTAACGGTGCGAAAGATTACACACTTTCTGTATCGCGTTTTCCACAGTCGATTCGCGGTCGAAATCTTTTTGACATCCACGACCGAAACGCGAAGGCACGCGTAGTCGCACCGAACGACTAACGACCGAAGAGAAAACGTCGCGCCCGATGAAGAAGGGACGCATCGATCGACGAGATGCTGTCATCCTCTGCGCTCGACCCGCAACTGTTGCAAGCGCACCGATGCATCCGCGCCACCATTCACGTTATGACCAGTGGCGTCAGAAGGCCGTCTCGCAACTCGAGCGTGAGAGCCGACTAATTCGCGCTCACTCGAGATGGGAAACCTGTACGACTAAAGACAGGCAGATGGCAGACGGCAGACATTGCTCGGCGGTCAGCTGATGGCTGATGGCCGATGGCGGACAGCAGCCGGCTGGAACAGAGATCTCAAAAGAAATCTTGCAGCCAAGTCTTCACGCGTTGCGCGAGACGATCGACTCCCGGCGCATTGATCGCGAGTCGCTTTCCTCCGACGCCCGCGCCGCCGAGCGCGAAGCGATGCGCCGCGTATTGCGCAAGTCCCGTCACCGTCGCAAAGCGTGGTGCTTCTACCGAGTCGGTCAGTCCACCGATGTTTTCCGATGGAACTCCAATACGAACACCAGTGCCGAACACATCGCTCGCGAGCTCGACTACGCCCTGCATTGCGGCGGCGCCGCCGGTGAGGACGATGCCGGCGCTCAGCTTCCCGGCATAACCCGCAGCGGCAATGTCGCGCTGCACGAGATCGAATATCTCGTCCATGCGCTGGTGAATGATGTGGGCGAGGAGCTCGCGCGGAATCTGGCGATCGCCCTGCGCCACCGTGCTCGGAAGCTGGAGGATCTCGGACGGATCGACCATTGGCTCATAGGCACACCCGTAGCGCTCTTTCAATCGCTCCGCATCGGCCTGCGTGACACCGAGGCCATGCACGATGTCGCTGGTGACGTTGTTGCCGCCGAAGTTCACCGTGCCCAGATGACGGATCTTCGCTTCGTGAAATACCGCGATGTCCGTCGTGCCCGCACCCATCTCGACGAGCGCGACACCGAGCTCCTTCTCGTCTTCGGTGAGCACGCTCAGCGCGCTTGCGAGCGGCTCGAGCACGAGCTCGCGCACCTTGTAGCCGGCCTTCTCCACCGCCTTGCGAAGATTCATCGCCGGCGATCCGCCGATCGTCACGAGATACATCTCGGTCTCGAGACGCGTGCCGATCATGCCGATCGGATCGCGGATGCCATGATTCTTGTCGACGGTGTACTCCTGCGGGATCGCATGGAGCAGCTCGCGATCCTGCGGGATCGCCTGCGCTCGCGCGACCGCGTTCGCGCGCTCGACGTCGGCCTTCGTGATCTCGTCGCCGTTGATCGCGACGATGCCCTTGCTCGTCATCGCCTGCACGTGCTCGCCGGCGATTCCCGAGTAGACTTCGGCGATCTGCGCGCCCGCCATGCGCTCCGCGTCGGTCATCGCCTTCTGAATCGAGCGCGTAGTCTCCTCGATGTCGGACACGACTCCGCGACGAAGGCCCGTGGTTCTCGCCTGCCCAACGCCGAGGATGCGAATGGACGGGTTGCGCGGGAGATCGCCCACGACTTCCGCGATGATCGCCGTGGTCTTGGCCGATCCGATGTCGAGCCCGGCTACGAGTCTTTCGACGTTCATTGGAGTCTGGCGATCACCTGGTCACGAAAACGAAGATCGAGCTCCGCGACGCGGGCCTGTCGCTTGGCCAGATCGGCTTCGACGGGAAATATCTCCGCTAGACGGTCCGCCGTCACGTCCAACATCGCACGAACCTGCAGCGACTTGAAATGCAGCAGCACTTCGCGATCGCCGACGCGCGCGACATCGTCGAGACGAGCGAAGACACGTGGTCGTTCCGCTTTGACGCGCGCGAGCAAACGAAACAGCGCTGTATCGCGCCGCGCCGCAATAGGCAGATCGACGGGAACCTGACTCGGGTCGAGCGGCAGCTGGCGCCCCTGCTCATCGAACACGAGAAACCCGCGGTCCGTCGACACCATCGCGATCGGCATGTTCTCCACCACGTTGACGACGAGCGTGCCGGGAAGTTTTCTGCCGATCGAGACGTTGGCCACCTGGGGATGCGCTGCGACGCGTTGCTCGAGCGGCGTGGGATCATCCCACACGGAGCGAGTCGTGTCCACCCGCAGTCGCGCGAGAATGTCGCTCGGGGCGAGGTAGCGAACGCCCACGATCTCCACGCGTCGCACGCGGAAGAACGAGAGCCGCGACGCGATGAGTCGCGCCCACCACGGACTCGCGAGCACCACGAGCGCGGCCAGCACGACCGCGCCTCGCCGTAACCGCGATCGCACGACATTGGAG
>JBKOYV010000211.1:0-26072 GCA_046725585.1 Gemmatimonadota bacterium
GGTTGGCCGATTCGCCGGTCTCCCTGGCAGCCTGGATTCTGGATCACGGGGACGGCTATGACCAGCCGGCAGCGGCGATCATCTCGGCGCTGGCCGGTCGCACGATCGACGGTCACCCCGCGGGTGGCGTGACCCGAGACGACGTCCTCGACGATATCACGCTCTACTGGCTGACCAACACCGGCGTTTCCGCGGCTCGGCTCTACTGGGAGAGCATGGGGACCGGGTTGAACGCCGCCAACGTCTCCATCCCGACTGCCGTGACGATCTTCCCTGGCGAGATCTATCTAGCTCCGCGAAGCTGGACGGAGCGCGCCTACCACAAGCTCATCTACTTCAATCAGGTCGACAAAGGCGGCCACTTCGCCGCCTGGGAACAGCCCGCGCTGTTTTCGGCGGAGCTCCGCGCAGCGTTCAAGACACTGCGCAACGCGCAGGCTGGACAGAAGTAAGTCGCTGCCTAACGACCTGGCCCACTCCATCGGGTGGAGGCCATCGGCTGTGTACCCGTTATACGCTCTTAGCCTGACGCTTTGCGCGTCGCTGTCATCGCCCGGGCACGCCGCCACCCCGAGCCGCGTCGCTCGTGCCACACTCAACCGGAGCACCAACATGACAGAGCTCACCACGGTGGACGTGTCGCCCCAGGTGCCGGCACAAGGTGCGGCTCCGGGAGACACGACCGTCCGACCGTTCAAGGTGCACGTGCCGGACCAGGCACTGGCCGATCTGCGCCGACGCATCCAGGCGACACGATGGCCGGATAAGGAAACCGTCAACGATCGCTCGCAGGGCGCGCAGCTGGCCAGCCTGCAGGAGCTCGTTAGGTACTGGGGCACCGGCTACGACTGGCGCAAGGTGGAAGCGAAGCTCAACGCCTTGCCGCAATTCACGACGAACATCGACGGCGTGGACATCCACTTCATCCACGTCCGCTCGAAGCACAAGAACGCGCTTCCCATGATCATCTCGCACGGCTGGCCGGGGTCCGTCATCGAGCAGCTCAAGATCATCGGCCCGCTCACGGATCCGACCGCGCATGGCGGGAGCGCTGAGGACGCGTTCGATGTCGTCATCCCGTCGCTGCCGGGCTACGGCTTCTCCGGGAAGCCGACGGATACCGGCTGGGGCCCCGACCGCATCGCGCGAGCGTGGGCAGTACTGATGAAGCGCCTGGGCTACACCCGCTACGTCGCGCAGGGTGGCGACTGGGGCTCTGCCGTGTCGATCGAGATGGCGCATCAGGCGCCGGCAGGATTGCTTGGAGTCCACACCAACCTGCCGCCGGCGATTCCGCCCGAGGTGGCGGCGGCGCTGGCAATGGGCGGCCCCGCGCCCGCGGGACTCTCCGAACAGGAGCGCGCTGCGTTCGATGGGAGCGTCGCTAGCGCCAAGGCCGGTCGCCTGGCCTACTTCGCGATGTTGACCGCACAGCCACAGGCCGTGGGGTACGGCATGGCGGATTCGCCGGCCGGACTCGCGGGCTTTCTGCTCGTGCATCCAGGGTTCGCCAAATGGAGCTACGGCAGCGATCCCCAACAAACGCTCACGCGAGACGACGTGCTGGACGACATCACGCTGTATTGGCTCACCAACAGCGCAACGTCGTCGGGCCGGCTGTACTGGGAGAACCACGGCAAGAGCATCGTCGTTGCGCCCCTGTGGAAAACCACCGAGATCTCGATCCCCGTCGCGATCACGCTATTCGGGGAGGACGCGTATCTCCCGCCGGAGACATGGGTCCGGCGGGCCTATCCCAAGCTGATCTACTTCCACCAGGTCGAGAAGGGCGGCCATTTCGCGGCGTGGGAGCAGCCGGAGCTCTTCGCGTCCGAGATGCGTGCGGCGTTCAAGTCGCTCCGGTAGGGGCGCGTTAGGCGGCATTCGACGACTCGCACCCTTCGAGAGGAAGGTTACATGAAACCCATACTATTCCTGGGCGTCGCGATGGTGGCCATCGGAAGCGGCTTGTCGGCACAGGCGTCTCCGTCTCAGCAAACGGGCACCAAGCGAACCGACTTGCAGCGACACGATCTCAGCGCTCCCGGACGGGAGGTGATTCAGGTGCGTGTCGACTTCGACCCGGGGTATGTCTCCCCCAGGCACACGCATCCGGGCGAAGAGATCATCTATGTCTTGGAAGGCACGCTGGAGTACGAGATCGAGGGCAAGCCGCCGGTGAAGGTCAAGGCAGGCGACGTGCTGTTCGTGCCCGCGGGAGCGACGCACGCGGCGAAGAACATCGGCACGACCAACGGGGCGGAGCTCGCCACGTATGTCGTCGAGAAGGGGAAGCCGCTCATCACACTGGTGAAGCAAGCGCCCGGGGCCGGCGGACACGCCGCGCGTGGGGCAGCCGCGAGGGTCGTCGCCTTATTGGTGGGGTGGTAGCCGCTCTCACCATCAGAGCCGTGAGGCGCGTCGCTCCGGGGTTCCCGCGATAGCGATGGCGGCAGGGCCGGCGGGGAGCATCGCGCCCGCCGGCGCACGCGGAATCGACAGGGTGAACGTGACTCCCGGTCCATCATTCGACACGGCCCAGAGACGGCCGCGATGGTTCTCGATGATCGATCGACAGACCGAGAGGCCGATGCCCATACCGTCCGGCTTCGTGGAATAGAACGCATCGAACAGCTTCTCGGCCCCACCGGGACCGAATCCCACCCCCGAATCCCGGACGCTCAGGCACACACCATCGCCGCCGTCTGACTCGCGCCGCGTGACGATCGTGATTCCCCGCGGGCGACCAATGACGTCGTGCACGGCGTCGCATGCGTTGCGCAGCAGGTTGATGAGCACCTGCTGCAGCTGCACGCGATCGCCCATCACGAGCGGCAGGTCCTCGGCCAGCTCGAGTCCTAACGTTGCGCGGGCCCGCTGCAGGTCGCCGCGTGAAAGGGCGATCACCTCGCGCGCCGCGTCGTTCAGGTCCACCGGCTCCGCCGCCGGCGGCTTCCTCGAAAACAGCGCGCGCAATCGCGTGATCACGTCGGACGCGCGGTTCCCGTCGCGGAGCACCCGCCGCGCCACCTCGGACGCCCCGGTGACGTTAGGCGGCTCTTTGGACAGCATGCGCAGGCAGGTGTTCGCGTTCGTCACGACCCCCGATAACGGCTGGCTCACCTCGTGGGCGATCGACGCGGTCAACGTGGCGAGACTCGACACCCGCGTGGCCTGGGCGAGCTCCGCTCGCAGCTTGGCGAGCGCCTCGTCGGCGCGCTTGCGCTCCTCGGCCCGTCGCTCCAGTTGGCGCACCCGCACGCGATGGAGCGCCAGGAACGCCGCGACCAGTGCGGCGGCGGAGAGCAGCCGGAACCAGATTGTCTGATAGAACGCGGGTGCAACGGTAAAAGCGAACGCCGCTCCCTCGAGGTTCCATACGCCAGCGTCGTTCGCCGCGATGACACGGAAGGTGTAGGGGCCCGGCCGGAGGTTCGTGTACGAGACGACGCGCTCGGTACTCAGCGCGTCCACCCACCCGCGATCGTATCCGACGAGCTGGTACCGGAACCGGACGCGATCGGGAAGGAGGAGGCTGGGAGCCGTGTAGCGCAACGTCAATCGTCGCGTCCTGGCGGGCACCCGCACCGGCGTCGTGGCCAGCGCGAGTCGCGTTAGGTGCACGCTGTCCGCGCTGAGCTCCTCGATGTGGACGGCCGGCGCGATCGCGTTCCGCGGCACGTGACGCGGGTCGACGACGGCCAGCCCGCCCGCCGTCGAGAACCAGAGCCGGCCGTCCGGCGTCCGCGCCGAAAGCGGCTGCGCTGCGGCGACCACCTCGGTTGCGGGGAGTCCATCGCGGGTCCCGAACGTGGTCGCGTGCACCCGTGCGGCGCGGCCGTCGGCGACCGCGTTCAGCTCCGAGAGCGGCAACCGGCTGATCCCGCTCCCGGTGTCGATCCACAGGTCGCCGTCGGCCTCCTCGATGGCCATCACCATCTCGCCGGGCAGCCCCTGCTCCGCGCGAATCGACGCGAGTCTACCGTCGCGTACGCGCGTGAGACCCCCGGACGTGCCGATCCAGATCGAGCCGTCGGCGATCTCGCGAATTGCGAAGACAAACGGCCCGGCGAGGCCGTCAGCCGGGCTCCAGCCGCGCACCGAGTCGCCGACGATGCGCGCGACGCCGCCGTTGGTTCCCGCCCACACCGCGCCTCGCCGATCGACGACGAGTGCGCGGACGTAGCCGTGCGGAACACCATCGGCCGTCGTGAAGGCGCGGGCGCGCCCCTGCGTTAGGCGGAAGAGGCCCTCGTTGGTACCGACCCACACGCGCTCGAGCGAGTCCTCCGCGACCGCGAGCATCCACTTCCCTGTAAGGCCGTCGCGCGTCGTGTACGAACGGGGAGCGGCACCCGCGCTGTACAACGTCAGCGTGTCATCGCCGCCGACCCAGATGCCGCGCTTCCCCTGCGCGATCGTCCATACCTTCCGGGTCGCCGCTGTTTCAGCTCCCGGAAGAGGAGCCCACGCGCCGGGATGTCCGGCGACGAGACCGGTAGTGGCGCCGGCTATGACGAAGCGACCGCGCGGATCCCAGAGCAGCGCGCCCGGGTCGGCGAACGCGGGTCCGCCGTTGCGCGGCGTGAAGGTCGCGACTGCGCCGCGACGCAGTCGATCGAGACCGCCGCGCGTGCCTATCCACAAGCTTCCTTCGCCATCGATGAGCAGGCTCGTCACCTGATCGCGAGAGAGCCCATCGCGTCGGTCGAATCGCTCGAGCCGGCCGTCGTGCCACCGCAGCACGCCCATCCCCACGGTACCGATCCAGATGTCACCAGCCGCGTCCTCGGCGAACGCGGACACGTAGCCTGCCAGCCCGCCCGCGCCGAGCTGGTGGAATTCGAACCGTCCGTGCTCGAGCCGTCCGAAGCCGCGCTGCGTGCCGATCCACAGTGCGCCGTTCCTGGCGGCGTACAAGGTTGCGACGCCGCCCGGCATCGCCTCCCTCGGCAACACGGGTACCGCCCGGCCATCGTGTACCCGCAGTAGGCCTCGGTCGACCGTCGTGACCCACACATCGCCACTCGGATCGGCGGCAACAGCGGTGACGGACGCCGGAAGCCCGGACTGCGGATCGGGGGCCACGCGCTGGCCGTCGCGTATCTCGGACAAGCGGCCGTCGATGTCCTGCTCCCAGGCCCAGAGTCGTCCGGCACCATCCTCGACCATGCGCTGGAACGGCGGCATTTCCGACTGTGCCGCGCCGGCCGCCCGAGTAAACTCGCCGTTCTTGTAACGCACCAACCCGCCGGACGTGGCGATCCAGAGCACGCCCTGTCGGTCGACGAGGAGTGGCACAGTCGGGTAGAAGTCGGTCCCTCGAAGCGCGGGCGTGTTGTTCCGGTCGAAGGCGGTGAATCGAACGCCATCGAACCGCACGAGCCCGCCCTCGGTGCCGAGCCAGAGGTAGCCGTCGGGCGATCGTGCGATCCAGTCGATCGCGTGGTTGGGGAGGCCGTTGGCGGTCGTCCAGCGATCGTGCTGGTACTGGCTGACGGCGAGGTACGGGGGCGCGGAGTCGGGGTCCGAGGCGCGCTGCGCACGAGCCCGGGCCGGCGCGAGGCAAACGCAAACGACCGACGCCGCGGCGAGCGTCAGGCGCAGTCGCGTCGTCGGATTCGTGGTTCGCGACATCGAACTCGTGTGCGCGTACCAATTCTCACCATTTCTGACGCCAGTCCATTCAGGCCGTGACTGCCGGCTCTCGGATTGGCGCGTCGCGCGGAATGGAAAACGAAAACGCAGCGCCAGGCCCGTCGTCGTTCGGCTCGGCCCAGAGACGACCCTGATGCCGCTCGATGATCGAGCGGCTGACGAACAGCCCGATCCCCATGCCGCCGTTCTTGGTGGTGTAGAACGCATCGAACAGCAAATTCGAGCTCTGTGGCGGCAGGCCTACGCCGACATCGCGGACGGGTCAAGCGGACGCGATCCCCGTCATCGGATTCGCTTCGGATGAGCAAATGTCGCGGTCGATCGTGCACATCCACCATCGCGTCCACAGCGTTGCGGAGCAGGTTCAGGATGACCTGCTGGAGCTGAATGCGGTCGCCGGCGACGAACGGCAGACCCTCGGCGCGCTTGGCATGGAGGATCACGCGGTGTCTCTGAAGGTCGTTCGCTGACAGGGCAATTACCTCTCGCGTGGCCTCGTTCAGATCGAGCGGTTCGGCCGTGAACTCCTTCTTGGTGAACAGTGCGCGCAACCGTGTAATCACATCGGAGGCGCGATTGGCGTCGCGAATCGTGCGCCGCGCGGTCTCGCGTGCGCCGGCGATGTTGGGAGGCACGGCATCCAGCATCCGAAGGCACGTGCCGGCGTTGGTGATGATGGCGGCGAGGGGCTGGTTGACCTCGTGAGCGATCGACGCCGTCAGTGCGCTGAGCGTGGTCATCCTCGACACATGGGCAAGCTCGGCGCCGGCCTTCTCACGCTGCGCCCGCTCGATCGCGATGCTCGCGAGATGCGTCACCCGGCCGATGAGCTCTTGTTGCAGGGGCGTCGGCGTCGCTGCCTGACGCTGATAGATCGCGAACGTCCCCAGAACGTCTCCGCTCGGCGACGAGATCGGTGTCGACCAACAGGATCTCAGGCCATGCGCCAACGCGAGTGGGCGAAATGGCGACGCCATCCACAACGGGTCGGTTTCTCCATCGGCTGCGATCACCTGCCTCTTCAGGCTTGCCGCCATCCCGCACGGTCCCGTGCCCGGACTCACCGGACTACCCACAAGGGGATCGTTATAGGTCGCGGGAAGCGTAGGCGAAGCGGAGCTCTGAAATACCTGCTCCCTTTGATCGATCAGGTAGACGCCGCAATGACAGTTCGTCGCGTTCTCTTCGACGAGCGTGCACAGTGCTTCGAGAACGGTCGGCAGCGGGGAACCCGATGCCACCATCTCGAGCAACCGCTTTTCTCCCGCCAGTAGGGCTTCGGCGCGTTTCCGCTCGTCGATATCCGTCAGCAACACGTACCAACGAACGACCTCTCGAGTTGCGTCGCGGAGCGGAAACCCACTGTGCTGAAACCAACGATAGATGCCGTCCGACCGCCGGAGCCGCTGCACGATCTCATATGCGCTGCCCGAGGCGACGGATTGCGTGAAGACGCGGATCAGTTGAGGAAGGTCGTCGGGGTGAACCGTGTCCCCCGTGCTCCATTGTTTCAGTTCCTCGAGCGTCCTTCCCGTGTATTCGAGGATCCGCCGATTGACGAAAAGGACGTCACCGTCGGGGGCCAGGAGCGCGACCAGGCCGGGAATGCTGTCCACGACCAATCTCGCATCGCGCGTGATTTCGTCGGCGGATGATTCGAGGCTCACCACCACGTCACACCTCCGTCGCGCTCGCGTGGCCGAGTGTCGAGCAAACAAGGACGTTCGGCGTCATGCGCAGAGGATACGCCAACCGTCGCATGCTTCAACGTCAATCATACCTTGGTGTCGGTCGAGGCCTGACCGGTTATCAGACACCATCGTGCAGCGAGGGCGCGCCTAACGAGCTTCATATTGAATCGGCTCGACTGCTCCCGGGCGAGCGACAACCAACACCACCAATACCAAGGTATCGACGATACCAACGTTCAATAGGGCGCAGCGTCGTGCGCGCGTAAAGATAGTCCGCGACGACTCTCCAACTCTTTCGATCGGAGCCCGCCATGACGAGCGCATCCACCGCAGCCGCGACCTCATCCGCCAGCATGTACGGTGCCGCCTTCTGGGAACGGTTGTGGCGCACGGGCGGGATCCAGTTCGTCGTCTTCTTCATCATCACGTCCCTCATCTACGGGTACCAGCCGGGCGTCGGCGCGTCGACCGACGCACTCGTCGCATTCTACGGCGGCAATCGCACCCGGATCCTGATCGCCGCGGCGCTCTCGGGTCTCAACCTCCTCAACCTGCTGTGGTTCGCGGCAGCGCTCAGGACCACGTTGGCGGATGCGGGGAAGGACGGTTGGGGCGCGGCGGCGACGGTCTCCAGCGCAGTGTTCGGAGGGCTGTCGCTCCTGGTTGTCTCGATCAGCGCGGCCCTCGCGTACTCGATCACCGGCTCGGGGAACCAGACGCTCACATCGGCCCTGAACGACTTCTCCTGGGCCCTCATTGTGTTGACGTCGTTCCCGCGCGCGATGCTGATCATGTCCGGCGCGTTCGGGCTCTGGCGGGCCGGGCAGATCTCGAACACGGTCTTTGGTGCCGGCGTCGCGGCCGTCGTGCTCGGAGTGCTGGGTGGCACGACGTGGCTGAGTGGCGGGATCTGGGCACCGGACGGCGCCTACTCGCGATTCGTCTCGCCGATCCTTCTGCTCGTGTGGGTGGTGGGCGTGAGCGGGGTCCTCCTGACCCGCAGTCCCGCTACGCGTGCGGCGTGGTGATGCCGACGAGGCTCGCCAGCTCGTGTCACCAGCATGAGGGACAGGTCGATGTTCCCGTCAAACGGCCGGCATCGCGTCGTGATCGTAGGCTGCGGCTTCGGCGGCCTGTTCGCCGCGCGGGCGCTGCGACGCGCGAACGTGGATGTGACGGTCATCGACCGCACAAACCATCACCTCTTCCAGCCGCTCCTGTACCAGTTGGCGACGGGAATCCTCGCCGAGGGAGATGTCGCGCCGCCGATCCGCGACATCCTGCGCCACCAGCGCAACGCAACGGTGCTGCTCGGCAACGTGCAAGCGGATTGGCGACTTCGATCCGATCAAGGCTGCGCCGCTTACCGATGCGGGCATCACGACGTACTCGGCGATCAAGCCGGCGCTCCCTGGGATCTGGCCGGGCAGCACCGCGGTCGTGATCGGCGTCGGAGGATTGGGCCTGTACGCGGTTCAATTCCTCCGCCAGCTCACGAGCGCACGAGTCGTCGCCGTCGACACGACCGAAGCCAGACTCAAACTGGCTCGCGAGCACGGCGCCGACGACGTCGTCGCGAGTGGTCCTGACGCCGCGGCCAAGATTCGCGAGCTCACTGGCGGGATCGGGGCAGTGTTCGTCCTGGACTGCGTGGGCATCAGCCCGACCCTGGCCACAGGGGTCGCCGCGCTGTCGTGGCGGGGCCGCCTAACGATGGTCGGCGCGGGCGGTGGCTCTGTCCCGTTCGACTTCTTCAAGGTGCCGCCGGGCGCGCAGTTGACGACCAGCCTGAACGGCGGCAGCATCGCGCTCATGGAGGTTGTCGAGATGGCACGCCTGGGTCGGCTCAAGGTCCTGGCGGACGCCTATCCCCTCAGCGCAGCGAAGCAGGCGTACGACGATTTCGAGCATGGACGTCTGGTCGGCCGAGCCGTGCTCCTTCCCGCGGTCGAAGCACAAGCCGCGACGACCGAATCGTCGCGCGTCGCGGCGGTTACCGCCGGCGTGTGAGATCCGCCAACTGATGCTCGCGTGGCGCGCTACGAACGGGCGGCGGAGTGGAGTGACGGGAAGTTTCGCAACCGTCGCCCGCGCAACGACGCGCCGTACCTCGAATCTCTCGTGAAGTTCACGTTTGGCGGCTCGGACGTCAGCGTGCCTAACGCACCCGTGCCAGTGATCGCGCGCTCTGCCGCAGACTACCGGACGCCGCCCGCGAGCGGGCTTCGGGTGACGTGGCTCGGCCACTCGACGACGCTGCTCGAGATCGACGGCCGGCGTGTGCTCCTCGACCCGACCTGGGGCCCGCGAGCGTCGCCGTTCACGTTTGCGGGCCCGTCGCGCTTCTATCCTCCGCCGCTCCCGCTCGCCGACCTGCCGTCCGTGGATGTTGTGCTCATCTCGCATGACCACTACGACCATCTCGACATGTTCACGGTGCGCGCCCTGGCAACCAGGGATGCACGGTTCGTTGTCCCGTTAGGCATCGGCGCGCACCTCGAGGCCTGGGGCGTGGCGCCGAGTCGGATCACCGAGCTGGCTTGGTGGAGTAGCATCGAGATCGGCGGGCTCACAGTGACGGCGACGCCGGCGCGGCACTTCTCCGGTCGCGGCATCGCCGGACAGGATCGAACGCTGTGGGCTGGCTGGTCGATCCGCGGCCCGCAGCATCGCGTGTACTACAGCGGTGACACCGCGCTGGATGACCCGATGGTCGAAATCGGCAACCGATTCGGTCCGTTCGACCTGACGATGATCGAGATCGGCGAGTACGACGCGCTATGGGCCGACGTCCACCTCGGACCCGAACAGGCGGTTCGCGCGCATCAGCTGGTGCGTGGCGACGTCATGCTGCCGGTGCACTGGGCTGGCTTCGATCTGGCGCTGCATGGCTGGACGGAACCGATCGAACGGGCCGTGGTTGCAGCGAACGCGGCCGGCGTTAGGCTGGCAACGCCGCAGCCGGGAGAGCTGCTCGAGCCAGCGACGATGGGTGCGCAACGCCGCTGGTGGCCGGCGCTGCCGTGGCGTACGGTTGCGGAGGCGCCCGCGTTCTCGACGGGGACGGCGCACCTGATGCGTTAGGCTGTGAGAGCGACCCATACGCGTCGGCACTGCAGGCACCCTGGAGAGGACCTGCAGTGTGGCGCGATTCTCGAGCATCAAAAACGAGAACGTTGTACCTGGCTGCCGCGGGCGAGCAGTGGCGGCCAGCCTCGCCTTCGCCAGCGTGACGGTAGGCCTACGCGTGGGGTTCGTGGCACAACTGCTCTCGCTCTCGTCGTTCCGCTGATCGGGATGCTGATTGTCGAACGACTCGCGGTTCCTCGAGACTGGCTGACCTACCCTGAGCTCACCGGATTGCGCTGAGCGGATACTCGAATCCAGCCAGGAGGTCTTCGCCCCGCAACGCGTCCGTCTCGCCGAGCACGGACTCGCTGCCGTCGGCGCGGTACACGCGCGCGACCACGCGGACAGGATCTACCACCCACACCAGGCGAGCCCCCGCGTTCAGCCAGTCGCCGACCTTCGCGAGCACCTCGCCCGGCCGATCATCTGGCGACAAAACTTCCACCGCGAGATCGGGCGCGAGCTCGGCGAAGCCGCGAGGTGGCGGCTCCGGAAGCCGCGCGGCGCTGATGAAGGCGACGTCAGGAGCACGCACGGTATCGGGGTTCCGCGTGAGCGTGAACCCCGTCTCCGCCGCGAACACGCGGCCGAGTCCGTGTGCTTCGACGTGCGCGAAGATCGCCGCGGCGAGCCGCATCGCGACGTCACCGTGCTGGTAGCCCGCCGGCTCTCGCACGACGAGCGCACCGCGCACGAGCTCCGTACGCTTGTTCGGGAGATTCAAGCGTAGCAGCTCCTCGGCGGTCATGAGCGATGGGACCTGGGCGTGCGCCGACACATCCTCAATCTACCCGCGAATCTAGAGTTGCGCCGCATCGAAAACCTGCCGAGGCCGCGTTTCTGACGGCACGGAAGGTAGCCGCTCCTTCCAGGCACGACGCGGATCATGCGTCGTGGCTGTCGTGCCTAACGTAGCCCGTACGCTGGCTGCAACTAGCATCGGGCGCGTGTCTGAAGTCTCGACCCTTGCTCTGTCGGCGGGATAGAAATTCGTTGGCGCGACCGTCTATAGTGGCGAGGAGGGTTCAATGACACTCGTTCGTTTCGCTACGTTCAATCTCGAGAACCTCGACGACGGGCCGGGCGTCCAACCACCGCTGGGGAACCGCATTCGTGTGATGAAGCCGCAACTTCAACGCGTCAACGCGGACGTCCTCTGCCTTCAAGAAGTGCACAGCCAGGGGCCCGTTGGCGCGCGGACGCTCGCCGCGCTCGATGCCTTGGTTGCCGGCACCATCTACGCACCGTTCAACCGCGCTACCACGACCACGGCCGGCGGCCAGTTGTTCGACGTCCGCAACCTGGTCATCCTGTCGCGTTTTCCGATTCTTTCGGTCCAGCAGATCAGACCGGCCGACGGTCCGCGTCCGAGCTACCGGATGGCGACGGCGGTGCCGCCCGACCCGGCCGCGGACCCGGTCGAGTGGGAGCGGCCGATGTTGCACGTGCGGATCGATCTCGGTGGCGGGCGGGTCGCGCACATCATCAACGTGCACCTGAAGTCGAAGCTGGCGTCGCCGATCCCGGGACAGAAGATCGACAACTTCACGTGGCGGACCGTCTCGGCGTGGGCGGAAGGCAGCTTCATCTCGGGGATGAAGCGGCTCGGTCAGGCGCTGCAGGCGCGGTTGCTCATCGACAGCCTGTTCGACGCCGAAGGCCTCGAGACACTGATTGCGATCTGCGGCGACTTCAACTCGGACGCGAGCGAGGTGCCGCTGCAGACGATCTGCGGGCCGGTCGAGGAGACCGGTAACGCGGAGCACGGACCGCGGCTGATGGTACCGTGCGAGAACAACATCCCCGACTCGTCGCGCTACTCGCTGCTGCACCTCGGCATCGGCACCATGCTCGATCACATCATCGTGTCGCGCCCGCTCCTACGGTTCTTTCGTGGCGCGGAGATTCATAACGAGGCGCTGCCGGACGAATCGGGCGCGTTCCGCACCGACGTCAACTTCCCTGAGTCGGACCACGCGCCGGTGATCGCGAACTTCGACATCTAAAGGCCGGACGGGTGGGGGTCGTGTGACGGCCGTCAGGTTCCCCGAGCGCGAGCCGCGTCGGTCGTTGTCGACATTACCATTCGGCGCTTGGCTGCAGTATCGTGCTGCCGGACGGCTTCCACATCAAGGCGCGTAGCGGTTGTTCAGACGTTGGCGGCGGTTGTAGCGCTGCCAGTGTCCGGGTTCAGCCTCGCGAGTCGCGCGAGGGCACGCTCCGCAACGCTTCCCGGCGCGGCGTGATAGACAACCAGCACCTGACTGTCCGCTCCGGGGATTATGAAAGTCTCGGTTTTGAGCTCGAGCGAGCCGACCACGCGATGGTGAAAGGTCCTGGTTGGGTGCGCCGCCAGCTCGACATCGTGCCGCTCCCACAACACGCGGAAGCGATCGCTAGCCGACGACAGCTCATCGATCAGGGCGACAAGGCGCGCGTCTTCCACGTTAGGCTGGAGTCGAGCGCGTAGTCCCGCGACGGCGCGGTCGGCAACGTCGTCCCAGTCGTCCACGAGCCGTCGCATCTCGGGATCGAGGAACACGGCTCGCGCGAGGTTCACGCCCGGCGCGAGCAGGGGAGAAAGTGCCACTGCAAGTGCGTTCGACGCGAGTATGTCCATGCACCGGCCCGTCACGAACGCCGGCGTGGCGCGCCACAGGGCCAGCAGCTCGACAACGGAAGCACGCACTTCTTCCGGTTGCTCGGTCCGGCGAACCGCGGGGCGTGGCTGTGCCAGCTCGTAGAGATGCGCGGTTCCGGCGGCATCGAGACGGAGTGCGCGCGCCAGCGAGTCGATCACCTGCGGTGACGGGTGCTGGTCGCGACCCTGCTCGAGCCTGAGGTAATACTCCGAGCTGATGCCCGCGAGCGCCGCCAGCTCCTCGCGTCGCAAACCGGGCACTCGTCGCCGGCCGACGGTGGGTAGTCCGACCTCGTCGTGACGCACCAGGGCGCGTCGAGCGCGCAGGTATTCGCCCAGGGGCGTGCTTCGCCTCATGCGCAGACGATACGCCGACCGCTCGCCTGCTTCAACAGCGGTTCAGAAGGCGTTTTGCCGGCGATGATCCTCCGAGTCCGACTCCTGCTCGCTGGCTCGATCAGAGCAACCGATCAATCGTGATCGGCAACGAGCGAAAGCGCCGTCCCGTGGCGTGGTACACGGCGTTGGCGATGGCCGCAGCCACGCCGATGATCCCGATCTCGCCGACTCCCTTGACTCCGAGCGCATTGAAACGGTCCGGCTCGCCGACGAAGACGACGTCGATGTCGGGAACGTCCGCGTTGACCGGAACCAGGTAGTCGCCTAACGTGGCGTTGGCGATGCGCCCGGTGGCATCGAAGGTCGTCTCCTCGAGCAACGTCATGCCGATTCCCATCACGACGGCACCCGTGACCTGGCTGCGCGCCAGCTTCTCGTTGAGGATCCGTCCGCCATCCACGGCTGTCACGATTCGGGCGACGCGCACCAACCCCAAGTCGGGATCGATATGCACCTCTGCGAACTGCGCGGCAAACGCCGGCGAGGGCGCGACGCTCGCCTGCTCCGGGTGTGGCGTCTTTTCGCCGTCGGCGCTCAACTCGTCGAGCCCGTGGCGGGTGAGAATGTCGGCGTAGCTCTCTCCCGTGCGGCCACCGCGCAGCTCGTCGAATTTGCGCAGCAGATTGGCCGCGGCGTTCTCGACCGCGCCGGCCAGCGAGGCCGCTAACCCCGAGCCGCCGGACTGAGGCGCCGGCGGCAAGTCGGTGTCACCGATCGACACTTGCACCTGTCTGGGATCGATGCCAAGCAGCTCGGCCACCATCTGCGTCGCGATGGTGTACGTGCCGGTTCCGATGTCGGTGGCCGCGCTCAGCAGATGAGCGCGCCCGTCACGCCCGATCGAGAGCTTGGCTTGACACGGTGTCACGTACCACTCGTAGGCGACGCTGGCCATCCCGTAGCCAACGAGCGACCGGCCTTTGCGCATCGACCCGATTCGCGGATCGCGTTTCGCCCAACCGAACCGCTCGGCACCCACGCGGTAGCAGTCGCGCAGTGCCTTGCCCGACCACGGGAGCCCCGACTGCGGATGCACCTCCGCGTAGTTGAGCAGCCGGAGCTCTATCGGGTCGATTTGCAGTTGATACGACAGCTCGTCAAGCGCCGATTCGATCGCGAAGTTGCCCTCGACCGCACCAGGGCCGCGCATCGCGTTAGGCGATGGGATGTTAAGCGTCACCTGCAGGTCGTGCGTTGCGACGGTGGAGCACGCATACGCGGCAGGTGTCCCGAAGGTGATCAGCTCGACGTTGGACTCGGCGATCGCTCGGGTGGAGGTGCCCTCGTGATCGATGGCGACCAGCTGGCCGGCACGCGTGGCGCCCAGCCGGACGCGCTGCCGCGTCTCGGGCCGGTGGCCGGTGGAGTTGAACATCTGTGGCCGACTCAGCACGATCTTCACGGGACGGCCGATCGTGCGTGCCGCCACTGCGGTCAGGATCGTATGCGGCCACGCGCGCAGTCCCGCGCCGAACCCGCCGCCGAGGTACGGCACGAGCACGCGAACCTTCTCCTCTGGCAGCCCAAAGTGCGCAGCGAGAATGCGACGCACCAACTTCGGAAATTGCGTGGCGTCGTGAACCACGAGGCGATCCCCATCCCAGAGCGCGACGGTGGCAAAGAGGCCCATGGGATTGTTGCTCTCCGCCGCAATGTGAAACGTCTGGTCGTAGACCACGTCGGCGGCGGCCAATGTCGCAGCAACGTCGCCGCGGCTGTGCTCGAGCCCGAAGGGGTTGCGCACGATGGCGGCGTCCGGATTCTCGATGCCTAACACGCGGGCGGTCTCGTCGTACTCGACCGTGACGAGCCGCGCTGCCGCGAGAGCCTGTGCAGGCGACTCGGCGACCACGAGGCCCACGTGCTGCCCGTGGTGCAGGATCCTGCCGTCCTGGAGTGGGTAGCGCGCGGCCGGAAAGAACAGCTCCGCGGTTGGTTCGCCAAGCGCTGGGGAGTTTTCGTGGGTGATCACCGCAATGACGCCCGGTGCCGCCTCCGCTCGACTGGTGTCGATGCGACGTATCCTTCCCGCCGCGACGGTCGATTGCACGAGCGCGGCGTGCGTCATGTCGGGATAGGTGACGTCCGACGCATACGTCGCGGCCCCACGCACCTTGAGTGGTCCATCGACACGATCCATCGGACGCCCGATGACCTTGTGCTCAACGGACGTGTCAGGCGGGAGCGCGACGTCGGTCATGGATTCACTCCGGAAACGGTTTCCAGGATTCTCACGATCGTGCGCTTTGCCAGCTCCACCTTGAACGCGGTACCGGGAACGGTGAAGGGATTCTGAATCGCGGCTTCGGCCGCCGCGCGGAACGTCGCAACGGTTGCCGGCGCGCCGGTGAGGACACCCTCGGCATCGCGCGCGCGCCACGGAATCGTTCCGACGCCACCTAACGCGAGACGTGCGCTCGCGATCGTGTCGCCGTCCACCACGAGGGCCGCGGCAGCCGATGTGAGCGCGAACTCGTACGACGTTCGGTCGCGGACCTTGAGATACCCTGAGCGTGCACCGAGGGGCAGGAGCGGCACCTCCACGCGCGTGATCAGATCACCGTGGTCGAGCACGTTCTCGATGTGCGGGTGGTCGCCTGGCGTGACGTAGAACTCGGTCAACGGGATCGTGTACTGCCTGGTGGCGCCCTCGAGGGCCACGCGCGCATCGAGCGCGACAAGCGGGACACAGAGGTCTGACGCGTGCAGCGCGATGCAGTGCTCGCTGGCGCCGAGGATCGCGTGCATCCGCGCGCCGTAGGCGACGGCGGCGCAGCCCGACCCGGGCGAGCGCTTGTTGCACATCGCGACGTTGCGATCGCGGAAGTACCGGCAGCGCGTGCGTTGCAGGAGGTTCCCGCCGATCGTCGCCATGTTGCGCAGTTGCGTCGAGGCGCTGAGCAGGAGCGCCTCGCGAACCAGGGGCAGCCGCTCCGTCACGACCGAGTCCGTGGCCAACTCTTCCATGGTCGTCAAGGCCCCGACGCGGAGCGTATCGCCGACGCGTGTGATGCCGCGAAGGGGCAGACGGGTGATGTCGACGAGGCGGTTCGATGTGATGACGGCGTCCTTGAGCAACAGATCGACGTGCGTCGTGCCGCCGGCTAGGAACGACGCCTCGGGATCGGCGCTTACCATGGCAACCGCACCGTCCACGTCCTCGGCGCGCACGTATTCAAGCGGTGCCATCGTTAGGTCCTCCGTGTGGCCGCGACGTCGCGAATCGCCGCGAGGATGTTGGGGTAGGCGCCGCAGCGGCAGATATTCCCGCTCATGAACTCGCGGATCTCGGCATCGGAGCCAGCGCGTCCCTCTTCCAGCAGCGCCACCGCGGACATGATCTGGCCGGCTGTGCAGTAGCCGCACTGGAACCCGTCGTGGCGGATGAACGCCGCCTGCATCGGATGCAGCTCTCCATCGCGTGCCAACCCTTCGATCGTGGTGACCGTCCGCCCGTCACACTGTGCCGCGAGCGTCAGGCACGAGAGGACCCGCTTGCCGTCAAGGTGAACAGTGCAGGCGCCACACGCCCCCTGGTCGCAGCCCTTCTTGGTGCCGACGAGGCCGAGGTGCTCGCGCAGCGCATCGAGCAGCGTGGTGCCGCTGTCCAGCGTGAGCCGGTGTGCGGTCTCGTTGACCACGAGCTCGACTTCGACGACACCTGGCTGGGCGACGGCTGTCAGCCCTGGACTCGTGATGGGCTTGATGGTCATCGCGGCTTCCGAGTGAGAGGATACTGGTGTCGCGTCCGGCCTGGCCGGACGCGTCGCCTAACGCACCAAACGCGACGTTACCGGCAGTTCAGGGCGATCACTATTACACGATGGTGTTGGTCAGCGTCACCGTGATTCGTGGTCGCGAGGATGGTACGCTACCCCCGCGCGAGCCAGAGTCTCGCAGCCTATGTATTCGCAGGGACAGTCTTCGGCCGGGCTCGACTGTTTACGCCAACCGCTCGTCTGCTTCGACGGCAATCATACTTTGGTATCGGTCGAGGCCTAACGGGGTCACACACACCATCGTGCAATGGAGCGTGCGCGCTCCCTGCTGCTACGCTGTACCTCAGGGCCCACCGACACCTGAATGACAGGCCGATGAACACGAGCCACGTCACCTCGTTCCTGCGTGCGGTCGTCGCGATCATTGTGCTCGTATTCGCGATGATCGGGTTCCTCTACGTCACGCGTGGCGGCGCGTTCAAGCGCGTGCGAAGCATCGGAATCACGGAACGTGCGGTCTCGCCCGACGAACCGGAATTCCCACTGAGCGTCGCCATGGCGACCGGCGCGTTCCTGCCGCCCAACAACCACGTCGAGATCGCGGTGAACGGCGATGGAACCTTCTCGCGCTTGTGGGAAGA
This sequence comes from Gemmatimonadota bacterium, assembly GCA_046725585.1. Taxonomy (GTDB): domain Bacteria; phylum Gemmatimonadota; class Gemmatimonadetes; order Gemmatimonadales; family Gemmatimonadaceae; genus JAJKIV01. The sequence goes on from JBKOYV010000211.1 coordinate 17,879, forward strand.
TCTCCGGTCGGCACAGCGCTCGATCGCCATCCAGATGTATTATGGACTCCCCGGCCGCGTCGCGGACACGCTCGGTGAGATTCTCATCGACCGTGCAAAGCACGGCGTTCGCGTCTTGGGCCTGTACGATGCCTTCGGAACGGGCAGGATTTCCGCCCCTCGTTTGGCTGCGCTCAAGGCTGCGGGCGTCGAGGTCGTTGCATTCCGCCCATTGCGGTTTTCCAGGTTGAACGTCGCGCAGAATCGATCGCACGTCCGCGCGATCGTGATCGACGGCCGCGTCGGATGGACCGGAGGGTTCGGCATCGATGACAAGTGGCTCGGTGACGGTCGCAGCGACGGTGGGTGGCGAGACACGAACGTCCGGTTCGAAGGTCCCGCCGTTCGACAACTCGAGGCGGCGTTCGCGGCAGCCTGGACGGAAGCGACCGGCGAGCTCCTGACTGGTCGCATCACCCTTCCGGCCACTCAGGATGGCGCGGCGCGAGCGGGTCTGCTCTACGCACCTCCTACGCTGGGCAGCACGGTGGCGGAGCGTTTTCTCGCGCTCTCGGTCGCGGCCGCCCGGAAGACTCTGTACATCACCAACGCGTACTTCGCACCGGAAGACAACTTCGTCGACCTGCTCATTGCTGCCGCCCGGCGCGGCGTAGACATGCGGCTTTTGCTTGCCGGCCCGCGAACGGATGTCCGGTTGGCGCGGCGTGCGGCTCGTGCCCGGTACGACCGGTTGCTTGCCGCGGGCGTCCGCGTGTTCGAGTGGCAACCGAGCTCTTTACACGCCAAGACTTTCGTCGTCGACGAGCTCTGGTCGTCCGTTGGCACCATGAACTTCGACAACCGGTCGCTCGTGCTCAACGAGGAAGTCACCCTCATGGTGCTCGACGCAAGGTTCGGGCACGACATGAACGCGATGTTCCTCGACGACCTGCAGCATTCCACCGAGATCACGAGTGAAGAGTTTCGGAAGCGACCGTGGACTGAACGCGTGTTAGAGCGCGGTGCGAACGTCGTCGCCCGCGTGCTCTGAACGTCGTTGACGCTCGATCCTCGCCGGCGGCCACATGATCTGCCGAATCATCCTGATGCTGAGTTGTCTCATCGCGAGCGAAGCCGCGGCCCAAGCCCGGTGGCGCACGCTCGATGAGTTTCTGGAGCGAGGCGTCGTCCTCACGGCAGCGGAAAGCACGAGCCTAACGCGGGGAGACCCGATCGCCCGGACGCTCCGCACCGGCGACGCGCGTGACGTCGCGGTCTTCGGCGCGATCCAGATCGCCGTGCCGCGGGCGTTCTTCACGGAGCAGCAGCGCGATTTCCCGAAGGCCCTCCGCTCACCTGCTCGAACACAGGTCCAGCTCTTCAGCGAACCGGCGGCCGCGCAGGATGTACAGGCGTTCGCCGTCAGCGACGATGACCTCAGAGGGCTGCGTGACTGCAAGCCGAACAATTGCAGAGTCAAGCTTCCGGGGACCGACATGGCACGTGCCCGCGCCGCCGCTGATCCGTCCTCACCGGGGGCACGCGACCGCGTCGGGGCCTACGCGCGACAACGCATGATCGAGTACGTCACGGATTACCGATCACACGGCAACGCCGCCATGGTCGTCTACGACGATCGCGGCACTGTCCATTCGAGCGATGCGTTCGCCGCCATGATGGAGGACTCGTCGTACGTGTTCAGCGCGCTGCCTTCACTCGCCGAGTTCCTCCTCGGTTACCCGCGAGGTGTGCCGCCGGGTGCAGCCCAAGTCATCTTCTGGTCGCGCGACGAGATCCCCCACCTTCAGCCGGTTGTGCGCATCACCCACGAAGTCGTGTACTCACCGCTCGAGATACCAACCATGACGCTCGTCGCGGCAAAGCAGATCTACGCGAACCATTACTTCGAGGCTGGACTCGAAACGCTCGCGGCAGCAGACCGCGCATCCTCCGGCTCAACCCCGGACGCAGCGCGAATCACGGTGGTTGCCGTACGACGCTATCGATTCGATCAGCTGCCAAGCGGTGGGGTGTTGAACATCCGAGGTCGTGTGACCAACGGTCTTCGGCAGAACCTCGTCGCGGACCTTACGCGCATCAAGCGAGAAAACGAAGCCGCGTGGACAGCGCGCCGTAATTGATGCTCGCTGCGGCCTCGCTCCGCACATCAAGCCCCAAGACGCCGGCGCGCCGTGCCTATCCGAAGCCGGAGCTCGAGCAGGAGCTCGACCTGGATGCCGTGCGCGTCGGGGCGGGGCGCGATCGTTAGGCAGCCGATCGCGCGGTCGTCAGGCGAGCGTCTGTGACGAGGCAGTCGGCGTGAGCTCGGCTGCCGAAGGCACGCTCGTTGTCCCCGGCTCGAGCCGGTCGAGTCGATCGAGTCGCTCGACGTCGATCGCGACCACGTCGTCCGTGGCGGTCGCGAAGACGCTCGCGAACTTCGCGTCCCAACGGATCTCGTCCCAGAAGTAGGATGCGCGCGCCGTCACACGGGTGGAAAACGTCTCCTCGTGCGCGTTGATGAGGATCAGCAGCTCAGCCTGAGCCGCGCGCAGCGACTCGGGCGTTGCGCCGCGCAACGGGCTGTCTGCCGTGATCGGGTGCACCACTGTCAAATGCAGTGTGAACAGATCTACCGAGTTCCGCTCGAGCGCGAGCGGGTAGAAGTTGCGCTGCCGATGACCGTTGGTCTCTTCGTAGAGCACGAGGCTCACGCGCACCTGTACATCGCTCAGCTCCGCAGGCTGCACGTTCACGAACCGGAACATGAGCCCGCGGCCGTCCTCGTACGGCGCGACGACGGCGGACTCGCTGAAGCGAAGTCGCATCCGGGGCCGGGTCAGCCGTGCAATCAAGAGCCCGGCTGTCGTAACGAGCACGGTCACGCCGAAGAATGACTCGAACACAACAAGCCACTGTGCCGTCGAGCCGACCGCGTACATCTGTCCCGTGCCGGTCGTCGTGAAGACGCCGACGCTGAAAGCCAGTGCGCGAAGAAACGGGTCGGAAATCCCGAGCACGTCACCGCCTCGCAGCGCGCCATCGCCCAGTGCGAGATACGCCAGCGCGAAAAAGCCGTTGAGCAGGAGCAGCAGCGCAAACGTCCAGGCGAAGAATGCCGCAGGCGGCTCGGCAAGAGCGTGCAGGTAGAACCGGTCGAGCCTTTGCGCGCCGAGCCCGTACTTCCGACTCGTGGGCCCCCCATCGTGCGTGAGGAAGCGGCCGCGAACCTGCTGCGCGACGACGCGCCCGAACCCGAGGTCGGTGTAAGCTCGCCGTGGCCCTGGCGGAAGAGGAGGTAGGCCGTCGCGGTCGTCGGTCATCGGCGGATCCGGCGTGGATGATCCAATGGCGCGCGAGTCAACGCAAGTGGCGACCGACACCATCATGCAATGTGGCGATCGCCGGGCCCGCGAGAGATTCCGCGTTATGACTTGCTTACCTCATCAACCATCTCCGTGAGCCTGGCGCGCTGGGGCTCGAGGTCCTCGACTACTTGGACCGCGTGCGCGCGGATGGACCGATCATGCCACGGGTGACGACGGGCAATACCATGGCTCCGTGCATCATCATCGGCGAGCGTGCGGCGGAGTTGCTGCGGACAGCCCACGGCATTTGACTGGAATCCGTGCCGTGCGCGACGCCACCCACACGGTGGGCGTCGGTCGATACCATCGTGTAATACGCTGACCCTCACGATCACGACAGATTCTTCCGCGTCGAGTCATTGGCGTCCACATGACGCCAGTGACGATCGCCGTTTAGTCCAACCGTTGGCGCGGCTGGCAGGCCACTCCCATGTCCGAATCCCCCGATCTCAATCGCCGTCGCTTTTTCGCCGCCGCGGCGGCTACCGCGGCGGCGGGCCAGCTGGGTCTGCTCAGCCTTCCCAGGAGGATCAACGCTATGACTCACGTGATGACCGAAGCTGAGCGGGGCAGTGAGACGACCGACATTCGCCCGTTCCGAGTGAAGGTTTCAGATGCCGAACTGAGCGACCTGCGCCGGCGCGTGAAAGCGACGAAGTGGCCCGAGCGCGAAACCGTGACCGATGGATCGCAGGGCGTGCAGTTCGCGACAGCTCAGAAGCTCGCGGACTATTGGGCGACCGACTACGACTGGCGCAAGTGTCAGGCGAAACTCGACGCCGTCACGCACTTCATCACCGAGATCGATGGGCTGGACATTCATTTCATTCACGTGAAATCGAAGCAGGCGAATGCGCTGCCGATCATCATCACGCACGGATGGCCCGGCTCGATCATCGAGCAGATGAAGGTCATCGACCCGCTGACCAATCCCACGGCACACGGTGGGAGCGCAGCGGACGCGTTCGACGTGGTGATTCCGTCGCTCCCGGGCTACGGCTTTTCCGGCAAGCCGACCAAGACCGGCTGGGACCCGATCCGTGTCGCACGTGCCTGGGTCGTGCTGATGAAGCGCCTCGGATACACGCGGTTCGTCGCACAAGGCGGCGACTGGGGGAATGCCGTCACGGAGCAGATGGCGCTGCTCACACCTCCGGAACTGGTCGGCATCCACACCAACATGCCCGCCACGATCCCGGACGACATTGCCAAGGCGCTCGCGTCCGGCGGCCCGCCGCCATCCGGCCTCTCCGCCGACGAGAAGCACGCGTGGGATCAACTCGACTTCTTCTACAAGAAGGGGCTTGGCTACGCGCAGGAGATGGCGCTCCGTCCGCAGACGCTATACGCGATTGCGGATTCCCCGGTCGGCCTCGCCGCCTGGATGCTCGACCACGACGCGCGCAGCTACGAGCTCATCGCACGCGTCTTCGACGGCAAGCCCGAGGGCCTAACGCGCGATGACGTCCTCGACAACGTCACCCTCTACTGGTTGACGAACACGGCCGTCTCTTCAGCGCGTCTCTATTGGGAGAGCAAGCTGGCCTTTTTCGCTCCGAAGGGTGTGAAAGTCCCCACCGCGGTGAGCGTCTTTCCCGACGAGCTCTATGCGGCACCCAAGAGCTGGACCGAACGGGCGTACCCGAACCTCATCCACTACAACAAGCTCGACAAAGGCGGACACTTCGCCGCGTGGGAACAGCCGGCGTACTTCGTGTCCGAGATGCGAGCGGCGTTCAAGTCGCTCCGTAAGACGTAAGCTGGACTGAAGGAGCCCACGAGGGACATCTCATGACACTCGCATCGACCCAGACCACCAACCTGACGGCGCCGACTCAGTTTGTCGACGCCGCAGGCGTGACGTTCGCCTATCGGCGCGTCGGTCCGGATTCCGGAACACCGCTCGTCCTCCTGCAGCACTTTCGCGGCAACATGGACAACTGGGATCCGGAGGTGGTCGACGGGCTGGCGGCACATCGACCGGTCATTCTCGTCGACAACCGCGGCGTCAGCCGGTCCTCGGGGGGCACGCCGAACAACGTCGCCGCCATGGGTCGAGATATCCTCGCCTTCGTCGACGCGTTAGGCGTGACACGGATCGATCTCCTCGGCTTTTCGCTCGGCGGCATGGTTGCGCAACAGATCCTGCTTGATCGGCCGGGCCTCGTGCGGCGTGCGGTGCTCGTAGGCACCGGAGCGCCGGGCGCCGTCGACATGATGAACGACGAGATCACGGAAGTAGCGACGAAGGTTCCAGGCGATCCTCGGGGGCTCTTGTTCCTCTTCTTCGAGCCGACGCAGGCGAGCCAGGAAGCCGGCGTTCGCTATCTGCAGCGAATGTCCGCGCGCACCGACCGCGAGCCACCGACGAGCGCGGATCTCATGCACGCCCAACTCGACGCGCTACGCGCGTGGGGAAGCATGAGCCAAGCCGCCGCTGCATCGCTCACAAGCGTCCGACAACCAGTTCTCGTCGTCAACGGAAGCCACGATCGCATGATTCCGACGATCAATTCGTTCACGCTCTGGCAACGTTTGCCGAATGCCGAGCTGATTCTGTATCCCGACTCCGGTCACGGCTCGCTATTTCAATACCCAAGCTGGTTTGTTGACGACGTATCGCGATTCCTGGATCGGACCTCCATGGAGAGTTAGTGCACGGCCGTTTTCGCCCGGCTCGATGCGCTCGGCTTTAACACCAACAGCGACCTGGAGCGCGATCTCGGGCGGCGCGTCGTCGAGAGCGTGCCACATGTAGGGACGAGCCTCTACCGAACGACAGTCTCCGCAGCTTCCCTCACGGTTGATCGCACCGCCGGCCTCTTCGAAGCCGGGAGACAGTCCGTCGAATTTCGGGCACGCCGTTCGACGCCATTCAGGAGGATGAAGCTCACCAGAATGGCGGAGAATGGGGGCATGACGGCACCCAAGGCGACCAAACGCGAATGGATCGGGCTGGCAGTGATCGCCTTGCCCTGCCTGCTGTACTCGATGGACCTGACGGTGCTGCACCTCGCCGTGCCGCGCCTCACCGTCGATCTCAAGCCGAGCAGCATGCAGCTGCTATGGATCATCGACATCTACGGATTCCTCGTTGCCGGCTCGTTGATCACCGCCGGCGCCCTCGGCGACCGCATCGGTCGACGGCGATTGCTGTTGATCGGCGCCGCGTTCTTCGGCGTGGCTTCTGTTCTCGCGGCGTTCTCGAGAAGCGCCGCGATGCTGATCGTGACGCGCGCGCTCCTCGGCCTCGCCGGCGCAACCGTGGCGCCGTCCACGCTGTCGCTGATTCGGAACATGTTCCTCCATCCACGCGAGCGCACGACGGCGATCAGCGTCTGGATCATGAGCTTCTCCCTCGGCGGCGCGATCGGCCCGTTGTTAGGCGGCGTTATGCTCCAGTACTTCTGGTGGGGATCGGTGTTCCTCATCAGCGTGCCGGTGATGGCGCTGCTCCTGATCGTCGGACCGATCCTCCTCCCTGAGTACCGCGATCCGAATGCCGGGAAACCGGATCTCGCGAGCGCCGCGTTCTCCCTCGCCGCGGTGCTCACGACGATCTATGGGCTGAAGCGCATCGCACAGGACGGCGTGAGTATCACGGCGATCGCGTCCATGATCTTGGGGCTCGCGATCGGCGTCGTGTTCGTGCGCCGCCAACTCCGGCTCGCCGATCCCCTGATCGATCTGAGGCTCTTTCGGATTCCCGCCTTCAGAGCGTCACTCGCGTTGTACGGCGGTTCGATCCTTGTGCTCTTCGGGGGATTTCTGTTCCTGCCGCAATATCTGCAGCTCGTGCTTGGGCTCTCGCCTATGCGCGGTGGGCTCTGGACACTGCCGTGGGCGATCGGCTTCGTCGTCGGCGCGCTCGCGACACCGGTGCTCGCCCGACGCATTCGTCCCGCACTCCTGATGTCGTGGGGGCTGGTGCTGTCCTCGACGGGCTACTTTCTGCTGACGCAGATCGGTCCCGGCGCAGATCACCTTCCGTTGTTCGGCGTGGCCACACTCATCCTGGCGCTCGGTGCATCGCCGGTGTTCACGCTTACGAACGACGTCATCATCGGGTCAGCGCCGCCCGAGCGTGCGGGCGCCGCGTCAGGCATCTCGGAGACCTGCGCCGAGTTCGGCGGCGCGCTCGGCATCGCGATCTTCGGCAGCATTGGCGTCGCGATCTATCGCGGTGTGCTCGGGCAGGGGCTGCCGGCGGGTCTTTCACCAGACGTCACACAAGCGGCAATGTCGACGCTGGGTGGCGCCGTCGCAACGTCACAGCAGTTGCCCGCGCCCGTGGGTACGGCGCTGGTGGACGCAGCGCGAGACGCGTTCCTCCGCGGGCTCGTGCTCTGCGCCGCGATCAGTGGGGTCGGGTCACTCGCGCTTGCGATCCTTGCAGGCTGGACGTTCCGTCGTGCAGGCGTGCTCCCACAGCGCACCGCCGAGCATCGGGCTGAAGTCATCGCATGAGCGTTAGGCGTCGAAGCGACCGCGGTCTATAGAGCTCCGATTCACCTCGAGGGCGGAGCCTCCGATCGACGAGATGATCCATGGCGATCTGATCCTCAGCGAGCGCACGCATCTCCGCCAATGCACAGGGATACAAGACCGGCCCTCGAGCGCCAAGTAGAATGAAGGTGGGCAAAAACACAGGAGCGAAGGTGGAGTCAATCCCCAACGCGCCGCTTGACTTCCGCGTGATTCTCAGGCGGTTCGAGGAACCGGACGAGGTCCGGACGATGGAAAGAGGCAGATACGAGATCGTGACGATCGGTAGTCACACTCTGGGCCGCGCCACGTACGACCCGGGCTGGCAATGGTCGAAGCACGTCGGACCGTCGGTGGGCGCG
>JBKOYV010000213.1:0-7706 GCA_046725585.1 Gemmatimonadota bacterium
ACTCCACTTCGGGTACGCGGCCAGAGCGGAAACGGGTAACTCGCCCGTTCTCGGCCTCGAAAACCATACGCCGTGTGGAGTCTGCCGGCGAGGCGGATCTCACCGTCAAGTATTGGCCGCCCTGGACGTACTTGTGGGGCATGGCCGTCACGCGCCCGGCGTACGCGCTGGTGACACGTGACGCGCTGTCACCTACGGCGACGCCGGCATCGGACCTGACGCCTGCGCTGTCGACGTCTACCCTCGCCACGTGACCGCGCGACAGCATCACCGACACACCCGGTGGCGCCGCGCTCAGCCGGACGTAGCTACATTCGGCACTGGCGCTGGGCGTGGTGATGTCGCCGGCGAGCTGCCGCAGCTCACCGATGGTCATGCCGACGCGGATCGCACCGATTCCTTCGGGCGTCAGGGTCCACGTGGTGCCTGGTGGTGTCGTGCTTGACGAAGCGGTGTCCGTCGCTGGAGCTACCTGGTCGGTGGCAGAGCGCGACGTATCCGCGCTAGCCGGTTGCGTCTTTTCTACCGAGCAGCCGACGATCGTCGGGAGCGCAAGTGTGAGTATTGATCGTGCGCGCACAGTGCAATCACTTGAAGTCGAGTCGGCTTTGCGCGATCGCGATTCCCGTGCCCATTGGACGAGGGCCGCGTGAGCGACACCGAAAACCCTGGGAGGTCTTCTGACACGCATTCGAATCACTGGCGTCCCGATGGATCTCGGCGCGAGCCGTCGCGGCGTAGACATGGGGCCGTCGGCCCTTCGCGTCGCCGATCTCGCGCGGCGCCTCGAGGCGCTGGGTCACGACGTCGAAGCGGACGACGACGTCTCGACGCCGCTGCCCGAGGTTCTGCTGCACCAGAGCAACGCGCACCCGGGTCCTGTGGGCGCCTTTCTCCCGTCGATTACCGCAACTTGCATGGAGCTGGCGCGAGTGACGGCCGACGCGGTGTTGGCGGGCGCGGTGCCGGTCACAATTGGCGGCGATCACTCCATCGCCGCGGGCTCGATCGCGGGGGCCGCGGTAGCGCTCGCCCAACGAGAAAAACGGTTGGGCGTCATCTGGCTCGATGCGCACGGCGACGCGAACACCCCACAATCGTCGGCGAGCGGCAACATCCACGGGATGCCGCTGGCACATCTCCTCGGACATGGCGATCCGATGTTCGCGGGCATTTCGGCCGCGCTCGGTGGCCCGTCGCCAGCGGTGCTGCCCGGGCATGTCGCGCTCGTTGGCGTACGTGACCTCGACGAGCCGGAGCGCCGCCACCTTCGGGAATGGGGCGTCGCGACGTTCACCATGCGTGCGATCGACGAGCGCGGGTTGCGGTCCGTGATGCAGGAAGCGCTGGCGATTGCCGGCACCGATACGGGCGGCGTTCACGTGTCAATGGACCTCGACTGGCTCGATCCCGTCCATGCGCCAGGTGTGGGAACGCCGGTTGCCGGGGGCGCGACGTATCGCGAGGGCCACCTGGCCATGGAGATCGTGGCGGACAGCGGCCGCCTAACGTCACTCGACGTCGTGGAGGTGAACCCGGTGCTCGACGCTCAGAACCGGACGGCCGAGCTCGCGGTTGGGCTCGTGTTGAGCGCGTTCGGGCAGCGGATCATCTGACTTCGGGAATCGGGAATCGGGAATCGGGAATCGGGAATCGGGACGCGCGACGCGGGACGCGGGAGACGGGAGACGCGAAGCGGCTGGCAAAAGCGGAATCGGCGAGTACCGTGGTGCTTTTGATTGCATGTCGAGAGACTGCGTCTATATTCGCCGCGGCTAACACCGAGGCGAGTGATGCACGAAGAGAAATCGACAGGAGCGCCGAGCTCCGATGCGGCGGGTGAAAGTTTGGTGAGCAATAGTCCGCCTGGCCCAACGAACGGCCGCATTACACGGCGTGGCCTGTTCGCTGCGGCCGCGGCGTCGGCCGGCGGGGCAGTGCTGGCTCGCGTCAGCGCGGAGGCGCAGGCGCCAGCGAAGCGAGCCGCCGCCGGAGGACCCGCGGCGGCGCAGGCGCCCAGTCCGCCACCGGCCGCCGGCGCGTTCGACGTCGCCGCCGTTCCCGCGGACCCGACACGCGCACCGGGCCCGCCGACGTCGGCGTTAGGCGCCCGCTCGCCGTTCGAGACGCCGGCACGAGCGCCGGTCGGCGTCACCATGGGCTCGTCGTTCACGCCGCTGCATCAGCTCACCGGGACCGTGACCCCGAGCGACCTGGTGTTCGAGCGTCACCACGCGGGCGTCGCGTTGATCGATCCGGCGCGGTACGCGCTCCTGATTCACGGCCTCGTTGACCGGCCGACCGTCTTCACCCTCGAGGACCTGCACCGGTTGCCGAGCGTGTCGCGCACCTGTTTTCTCGAATGCTCCGGGAATGGCCGCGCGGCGTTCAAGACGCCCAAGCGGGAGATGACGCCGCAGGTCGTGGATGGCCTAACGAGCAACGGGGAGTGGACGGGCGTGCCGCTGGCGGTGCTCTTTCACGAAGTGGGCGTGCGACGCGGCGCGTCGTGGTTCCGGGCCGAGGGGGGCGACGCGTCGCGGCTGTCGCGAAGCGTACCGGTGGAGAAAGGCCTCGAGGATGCGATGATCGCGTTCGCGTTCAACGGCGAGCCGCTGCGGCCGGCGAATGGCTACCCGGCGAGGCTCCTGCTCCCCGGGTACGAGGGCAACGCGCAAATCAAGTGGGTGCGCCGCATCGAGCTGGCGGACGGCCCCGGAATGTTCCGCGACGAGACGTCCAAATACACGGACCCACTCGCGAACGGTACGGCACGGCAGTTCAGCCTCGTGATGGATGCGAAGTCGATCATCACGGCCCCGGCCCATCCCACGCGGCTCACGCCTAACGTGTGGACGCAGATCACCGGTATCGCCTGGAGCGGGCGCGGCAGGATCGCCCGCGTGGACGTCAGCACGGATGGCGGAGCGAGCTGGGTGGTGGCCGAGCTGCAGGAACCGGTGATATCGCTCGCGCACACCCGCTTCCGCCTCTCGTGGCAGTGGGATGGCAAGCGAACGGTCCTCATGAGTCGCGCGGTGGACGAGACCGGCGCGGTGCAGCCCACACTCGCCGACTTCCGGGCGAAGCGAGGTGCGGGAACCGACTACCATTACAGCTACATCCGCGCCTGGGTCGTCGAGCCGGACGGGCAGGTGTTCTTCGGAGCCGACCTATGATCGCCATCCAGTGGCGACGTGTTGCCGGTTTGCTCATGGTCGCATGGCTGGCCGCGTGCGATCGCGGGCCTCTGGCCGACGGTGCGGCGCGGACGCAGAGAGCGTTAGGCACCGGGCGTCTGCCTCCCGACGTTCACGCTGCGCCGCTCCCTCCGGCCCGCTTCGGCGTCGGCCACCCGGCTACGCCGGCCGAGATTGCGGCGTGGGACGTCGACGTCGCCCCGGATGGGCACGGTTTGCCGCCCGGGAGCGGGACGCCGACTCAGGGCGCGGTTGTCTTCGCGGCCAAGTGCGCCGCGTGTCACGGGCCGGCTGGAGAGGGCCAGGTGGGGACGCCGCCGGCGGGGCAAGCCGCGGCGCCGAAGCTCGTCGGGCGCGACCCGCGTGACGGCTTCCCCTTTGGTCAGGATCCCAAGTTCGTGAAGACCGTAGGGAACTACTGGCCGTACGCAACCACGGTATTCGACTACGTTCGGCGCACGATGCCGCCGACCGCGCCGGGATCGCTGACGAACAACGAGGTGTACGCGGTCGTCGCGTTCCTGCTTGCGCAGAACGAGATCGTCGACAGGAACGCGGTGATGGACAGCGCCGCGCTGGCGGCGGTCAAGATGCCGGCGCGGGACAGGTTCGTGCCGGACGACAGGAAAGGCGGAGCGACCTTCAGGTAGTCACCACCGCTGAGCCCCGTACCGTGACACCTTACCAGAACACTCTCCGGACTCCGGTCTGTCCCGGCCGCCACAACTTGAGATAGATGATGAGGCCCGTGATCGTCAGCACCAGCAGCGTCAGCCCCCACATCATCGCGACCACGAGGCCTCCGTCGCCGAACGCCTCCCCACTGTGGAGGCGATAGAGAAACGGCTTGTCGGCGTAGGCCTCCTCCGACAACAGCAAGCCCGTTCGCGCGTCGAACACCAGCTTTCGGTCCTCGCCCCCGGTGGGCTTGCCCGTGAAGACCGTGACCGTCGGCTTCGGTCCCTTGAACTGCACCTCCACCTTGTCGACGGGCGCCCCTTTCGCATGCGTGGCGGCCGTCGCGAACGCGCGCGCGATCGGGTCCGACCAGTCCGCCGTCGCCGACGACAGCGTGATGGGGCTGACCATGTCGCGCGTCGCTTCGCGCAACGCCTCCTCTTCGCCAAAGAACTCTGTGAACGCGACGAGCACGCCGGTCGCCGCAGCCCAGAGAAGGAAGAGGGCCGCGGGAAATCCGATCCAGCGGTGCCATTTGCGCCAGAATGCAAGGTTCAGAGCGGGCATGATCTCGAGAAGAGGGTGGGCAGTCCCTGCCGAGCGGGAATGCTAACAACAACCTGTGTTTGCGGGTCGAGCGTCTTGGGGTCTTCGTGCGTAAGAGAATGAGTTTCCGCGGCCCAGATATCCGGCCGTTAGACCATTCTCAGGAGGAACGACATGTCGCTTCGGATGCGACCCATCGCACGGGTCGCTTGGCCCATCGCGATGGCCGCTCTTTGGGCAATCGCCCCGCAATCCGCAGTTCGTGCGCAGAGTCCCACCAGCGCGGCGAGGCCCGCTTCGCAGCCGAACGACGAGGAGTACACCAAGAAGATCAAGGAGTACCTCCAGGACCCGCGCATCACGACGGAGCTCGTCGACCATCTGCCTGCGTCCAGCACCGTCCCGACCCCGCTCAAGTTTCTGGGTCGCATCGTCGGCACGCCGGGTGAGCTGACGTACGCGAAGGACATCTACCGCTACTTCGACGCGCTCGACGCCGCGTCCGATCGGATCAAGGTCTGGCGCATCGGAAAGACCGAGGAGGGCCGCGACATCATCGTCGCCGCCATCGGCGACGAGGCGACGATCCGTGACCTCGACAAGTACAAGGGCTACCTCAACGCGCTGACCGATCCGCGCAAGACGACCGAGGAGCAGGCGAGGCGGGTCATCGGTACCGCGAAGCCGATCTACTGGTACATCAGCGGCATGCACTCGCCCGAGACCGGTGGGCCCGAGATGCTCATGGAGATGGCGTACCGCCTCATCGTTGAGGAGACGCCGCTCATCCAGAACATCCGCAACAATGTGATCACGTTCATCACGCCGGTGATCGAGGTCGACGGCCGCGAGAAGCAGGTCGACACCTACTACTTCAACAAGAAGCTCCCGCAGGGCACGCAGCGCCTGCCGCTCATGTACTGGGGCAAGTACGTCGCGCACGACAACAACCGCGACGGCATGGGTCAGTTCCTCGCGCTCACGCGTACGGTCACGCGCATGCAGAACGAGTGGACGCCCACGATCATGCACGACCTGCACGAGGCGCAGACGTACCTCTACGCGTCCACCGGCACGGGCCCGTACAACGAGGCGCTCGATCCCATCACGATCGATGAGTGGTGGAACCTGGCCAACAATGACGTCATGGAGATGACGAAGCGCGGCGTCCCGGGTGTATGGACGTACGGCTTCTACGACGGCTGGGTGCCTAACTACATGTTCTTCATCGCCCACTCGCACAACTCGGTCGGGCGCTTCTACGAGGTACAGAGCTACGGGCCGGACAACTACGAGGTGCGGCCGGGTGCGACGACGACGAGCCGCGAGTGGTTCCGGCCGAATCCGCCGCTCCCGTACATCAAGTGGGGCCCGCGGAACAACACCAACATCCAGGAGTCGGCTGCGCTCTTCGCGCTCAATCGCGTCGCGAAGGACAAGGAGCTGTACCTCGAGAACTACTGGCTCAAGAACAAGCGATCGGTGGAGAAGGGGAAGAACGGCCCGACGTACGCCTGGGTGATTCCGGCAACGCAGCGTCGTAAGGCTGATGCGGCGGATGCCGTGAACGAGCTGCGGCGCCAGGGGCTGGAGATTCACACGGCGAACGCTCCGTTCAAGGCGGGTAATCTCGACGTGAAGGCGGGCGACTACGTCATCCGCGCCGACCAGCCGTATCGCACGATCGCGGACATGTACTTCTCGCTGCAGAACTACTCGCCGCAGAACCCGTCGCCGTACGATGACACGGGCTGGACGTTCCAGCTCATGCGCAACGTCCGTGTGGTCGCCGTTGCCGACAAGAGCATTCAGACGCAGCCCATGACTGTGCTCGCCGGCGAAGCAAAGGCGGCGGGTGGCGTCGAGGGCAGCGGGAACGTGATCGTCGTCGAGCACACGACCGACAACAACCTCATGAAGTTCCGCTTCGCCAACGCCAGTGTGAAGATGCAGGCGGCCGAAGAGGACTTCGACCTCGGCGGACACAAGTTCCGCGCGGGCGCGTTCATCATACCTAACGCGGATCGCGGGAAGCTCGAGCCGCAGCTCAAGGCGCTCGGCCTCTCAGGCTGGGCCGTCGCGTCGGCGCCGAGCGTGAAGACGCACGACCTGGACATCCCGCGCATCGGGTACGTGCACGCGTGGCAGCGCACGCAGGACGAAGGCTGGGTGCGCGCGGCGCTCGACACGTACGGGGTGCCTTACACCTACTTCTCCGATCAGAAGCTTCGCGACGGCAACCTGCGCGCGAAGTACGACGTGATCATTTACCCACACGTGGGCGGCAGCGCGACGGCGCAGGTGAACGGCATCGCGAAAAACGGGAACACGCCGCTCCCGTACAGGAAGACCGCCGCGACGCCGAACCTCGGCGCGCTCGATCAGTCGGATGACATTCGCGGCGGCATGGGGATGGACGGTCTCCTCGAGCTCGCGAAGTTCGTGCAGGTGGGTGGCACGCTCATTACTGAAGGGTCGACGTCCCTGATCTTCCCGGAGTACGGGCTCACGTCGGGCGTGACGGTGGAGGAGCCGCGCGGTCTCTTCGTTCGCGGGTCGATTCTTCGCGGCATCATCAGCGACGCGAAGAGCCCGATCGCGTACGGCTTCGACGGCACGCAGCTGCCCGTGTACTTCAGCCAGGCACCGGTCCTCGCCGTTGGTGGTGGCGGCGGATTCGGTGGCTTTGGCGGTGGCGGCGGGGAAGGTGGCATCAACGGCGGGCTTGGTCAGAACACGACGCCGATGGCCACGCCGCTGCGCCTCTCGCCGTGGGAGGAAGACTCGACGGCCGCTGAGGGGCGTGGGGGCCGCGGTCGCGCGGGCGCTGCTGGCGACTCGGCACGCTTCCAGAACTTCGCCGGTGGTCGAGGAGGACTCGGCGGAGGGAACGCGGATCCAGCGGCGCGTCCGCGCGTCGTCATGTCGTTCCCGCAGAACCCTAACGACATGCTGCTCTCGGGCACGCTGGCGGGCGGGCAGGCGCTGTCTGGTCGAGCGCAGATCGTGGACACGAAGCTGGGCAATGGCCACGTCGTGATGTTCGCGATTCGGCCGTTCTGGCGCTGGCAAACGCAGGGGACCTTCTTCCTCGGGTTCAACACGATCCTGAACTGGAACGACCTCGACGCGGGGAAGCCTGAGGCTCCGCGCCAGCAGCCGGCGACGCAGTAGCGGGAAGCGGGTGACGGGTAGCGGGTAGCGGGTGAAACGGCGGAACCCTCGGGAGGCGTCTTGGTGAGACTGGCTGGCCGAGGGTTCTCGCTTTTTTGCCCGTTACCC
>JBKOYV010000141.1:0-14018 GCA_046725585.1 Gemmatimonadota bacterium
GGTCCGCGTAGGGAAACGCGGCCTGTGGATAGCGGTACAGGTACCGCATCCACGAATGCGTGGGGGTGCTGTCGAGGTAGTAGTAATACTCCTTGACGTCTTCCCCGTGATTGCCCTCGGAGTTCGTCAGGCCGAACAGTCGCACCTTGAGGATCGGGTCCTTCTCGTTCCAGAGCGCGAGCGCGAGGCAGAGGAGCTGGGCGTCGTCGGACACGCCGGCGAGTCCGTCCTCGCCCCAGAGGTACGCGCGCGATCGCGCCTCGTCGTGGCTGAAGGAGCTCCAGGCGTCGCCGGAGTCACTATAGTCCTCGCGAACGGTTCCCCACTGGCGCTCGCTCAGATACGGTCCCCACCGTTTCCACGGATCGCCGCGTTTGGCCTGTTCGAGGCGCTCGTGCTCGGCACTGGCGGCAACGCGCGGTTGGTCGATTCCCATGATTCCGGCCTAACGTGGTGAGCACGGCGAACGCGACGTCGCCTAACGCTCCGGCGGCGTCGCGTTCGCTGCGCTCAAGTCAGTGCGTGTAGGAGACGCCGATGCCGAATCCCCAGTAGGAAAACGACGCGTTCTTCCCGCCCAGGTAGTCACCGGCGGCGAACGGGTAGTTGTAACGGGCGTTGAGCGTCCAGCCGATGTCGTAGCCAGTCTTCACCAGGACGCCGACCTCGGGCGCGATCCCGAAATGCCAGGCATCGCTATCGGCCGTGTAGATGCCGGCGTCCACGGTCTGTTTCATCCAGTACGTTCCCAGCCCCAGTCCTGCGAACGCGTGAGCTCGATCGCCCGGAGTTCCGGTCCAGTAGCGCGCGCGGGCGAGGATCGGCAGCGATCCGATGTGTCGGTATGTGCGGGCCGCCGACACCGTCCCGTTGCTGAAAGTGTACGAGTCGCCGCCCTGTTCCTTGTAGATCTCCTGCCAGCCGGAGATGAACCCGGCCGAGATGTTCGTGCGAAGGAACCAGTCGCCTTCGACGGTGAATCCGAGCCAGCTGAAGTTGTTGGCGAAGTCCGAGGCGTCGCCGGCCGGTTGTGCCATCGTGTACGAAAGGGTTCCGACGTATTGCCGTTGCGCACTTGCGCGGGCGAGTGGCGTCGCGATCAGCGCGAGCAGGCACAGCGCACACGTCAGCAGTCGGTTCGCGACGCGGCCCACGCGCGGCGCCCTGGTGAACGAGATCATCATTGTGGTACTCCCGTTTTCAGGTACGGTGACTGCTCGAAGGCCTGGTCGATGCCCTGCGTGGCGATGGCAATGTTCGTGGTCGCGTCGGCGAGCACGCCGTTGACGGCGCCGGTCCACACCAGCGGAACGCGCCCGGGTTGCACCTGTGGGCGACCGTCGATCATCCCCATGATGACGGATCCCGTCGTGTAGCTGTACGGGTACCAGTAGCCCGGGTAGTACCAGCCAGATCCGCCGCCGTAGCCTGGGGGCCAGTACGGGTACCATCCCCAGTAGCCCCAGTAGTCGTAGACCCATCCCACGTACGTCTGCGACGCGATGGCTGCGGTGACGTACACATCGACCGGCGTCTGGCGCGCGTTGATGACCTCCGTCCACCCCAACTTGTTCAGATTGGTGCGGATGGCGGAGAGGATGGCCTGTTGCGTCACGGCCGGGACTTCTTTCCCCTCCTCCTTTGGTACGTACAGCACCGTGTCGGGGAGCGCGTATTTCGTGATCGATTCGAACGGTGCTGCCTTGTCGAAGAGCGTTGTCACCGACGCGAACTCCGTCGTCGAGTCGACGGACCGGTCGGGGTAGCACGCTGTCGCGGCGAGCGCGAGCCAGGCAATTCCCAATAACGAGCGTCCGATCATGCCTCCTCCTTCTCTCGGCGGTCTACGCGCCTTGCTGCGGTTCGAGTTCGCGGTTCGACTTCGATGTGCGCCTAACGTGAATCGGTCGCCGGCGACAGCCGGTCGCGCATCTGGCCAGCCGCGGCGCCCCGGCCCGCGACCGACCCGTGCATCCATCGTACGCGCGATACGCATTCCCCCGAGAGGGCCACCGCCGCCAGTGTGCCCACGAGCACCGCGCGCGCGACCAGGGCGTGCGTCGTTAGGCGGTAGCTCCAAGCGGTTCGCTCGACGTGGACGACCATTCGAGATGCGCCTCGCTCACGACGCTGGCGTCGCGACCCGCGGCACGATTCCGCACGTGTCGCAGACGCCAGCCGGCGTCGAGCGGAACGGTAGGCGCGGGGTCACATGGCGCCAATTACACCTTTGGCCAATCGATGCTGAGGCCGCTATGACGCCGAACGTTAGGCGGTAGGGCCAAGGTACACTTGGCCGATCTGCCAATCGGCGCAATCGTGTCGCCATGCGCCCTCGCCTCCTCCTGCCGGCCCTCGGGTTCGCCCTGCTCTCGGCTGGCACGACCGCCGCCCAGTCCTCAGCGCAATCGTCAGCGCAATCGTCAGCGTCGTGCCACCGATGCCTCAACGGGTTTCGCTTCGTTCCGTCGAGCGTCGTCGACGAACCATTCGTGAACACCAGCTTCCAGAACGCGACCGGCGGCGGGATCGCCCTCGACCTCAAGGTCCCGGTGCGCAACCTGGCTGGGGACACCATCAGTACGCTCACCGGCAACATCGGCTTCTTCCTGCTGGACTTCGAGTATCAGAAGTCGATCACCCGGTGGCTCGCGCTGCGCGCGGGCGTGAGCGGCATCGGCCGGCTCGGCACGAGCCTCGAGGCGCTCGTCGCGAGCGGGATATCGGCGGCCATGGGTGGGTCGATCGGGGCCACGGTTCCGGTCTGGAAAAAGCCGAACTTCCTCATCTCGGCCGTCGCCGACCTCAGGAATAACAAGCAGTGGGACGTCGACCCCTACACGTTCGCCAAGGACGTTGTCGACAGCGGATATACGCCCGACGCGAAAGCCGTCTTGCTGGGAAGCGAGCGAGTGAACCGCTGGTCCGTCGGTCTCCGGGGGGCGTGGGGAATCAAACCGTGGATGGGGCTCACCGCCGAGCTCGAGCCCGGCGGAGCTGACGGGGAGGTGTCGGGCAACAAATCGCTCAACACGTTCGGCGCAACCGTCGGCTTCGATTTCGCCAAGCTCAGCAGCGTTCCGATCTCGACGACGCTTGCCTACCGAGTGCGGACGGGCTCAGGAAAGAACGGAAACATCTCGGGTGGGTACCGCAGCGCTCAGCTCGGCGTCTTCTACAACGCGCTCAGCACGGTCCTCATTGGCGGCGATTTCTTCTACTCGAAGATTGCCGTATCCGACAAAAGCATCCCGGACCTCAATGCCGTCCAATTCCGGCTCGTCACGCACATCGACTTCTGAGGAAGCGCGGTCCGGCACATCCCCTGCTCTCCCAGGCAATAGGCCCTTGGGGCAACAAAAAGGTTGCGCCCGCTATAGTCGCTCGTCTCGACGTCAGGGCCGCGACTGCGCGGTGACTTGGGTCACCGATCCGACGCGTCGAGTGCGAAGCGGCACGCGCGGCCTGACTCGGACTCGGCGATCACGCCCGGGAGCTGACGTGGCAGAGCAGATGTTCCTGATCGAAGCACGACGGATGCGGCGCGGCGACAAGCCGGCGGGGATCGCGCGGTTCATCGTCACGGGCGGTTCCCGCTACGCCGCGTTGAGCAAGCTGCGGGTCTATTACGACACGAGCGACATCGACTCGCTGACCGCAACCCCCGTCTCCGGCATCATCCCGATCGCCGGCGCCCTCGTGCACGACATGCGGCGAGTGACGCCGGAGTCCGAGGCGCCGCAGACGCACGAGAAGCAGGACGGTACGGACGAAGACGAGCCCTGGAAGCGGTCGGCCTAACGACTCGCCCGCTATCGGGAGTTCGCGGCCGACGGCCGTGACGGCACGCGAATGCGGGTGGTTTGCCACCCGATCGACCACGTGGAGAAGTTGCCGCCCACGCGCGTGATTGCGCCCTTGGACCACGCGAGCTTCAACGAGTTAGTCTTCCGGACCGGCAACGACGCAGTGAGCCCGACGCGCGCGTTGTTTTGCCACGCCGACGCAGGAACCCCGTCGATCACCACGCGCCCGCCCGTGTAGTACGTCACGTCGGCGGTGACCCAGAGACGAGGCTGGATCGTGTAGCCGACGTGCGACTGGAGCGACAGCATCGAGCGTTGCCCTCGCGTCTTGTCGACCTGGTACGACGAGTTGTCGGTGAAGAACCAGCCGCCGCCATACAGCTCGAACGTCCACGGACCCGACGGATGCGACACGCCGATCTCCGGCTTGAACGCCCATCGATTGGTTCCGATGTTGACGAGCTTGTCGGTGAAATACTGGCCGGTGGGCACGCTCAGCGTCAGGCTCGCGCCGACGGTGGTGGAGGGCTTCCGCCGCACGAACTCCGGCAGCGCCATGGCGTGGCCGCCTAACAAGTTGACCGCGAATCGCATCCGCGCGTCGGCGAGCCCCGAGCGCTCCACCGATCGGGCCGCCTCATTGATGCGGCCGCTCACCTTCGCCCACGCGTACGGGACGCCCAGCCCGAGACTCGCCGTTCGCCCGAAGAACGCGAACGTGCCGCCGACGCCGAGCGTGCCGATATACACCTTGGCGTTGACGTCGGTGATCGGGCTCGTGGGTTCGAGCACCACGTCACCCGTGGAATGTATGACCGCGAAACCGGCGAACCTGACGCCGATCGGGTTCGCGGAATACGCGCGCGGCTCGAGCTCCTGCGTCCTGGCCTCGGTCGCCATCGCCGCCACGCTCACGAACGACCAGGCGAGCCCCGCGAGAACGCGACAACGCGCCGCCCGCCCGAGCGCGCTCGAGCCATGTCCACTCACTGCGCCTCCGCTCGTTTCTGCGGCTGAGGGCGGATGATCGGCTGCGGCGCCGCAGCCCTACCATTGGACGTTCGTGCAGAGCGACGATGGAGCGCGTGATCGGCCGAATGCGTTGTGCGACCAAAGGGACATAGCGACGGTAGGACGGCGGTTCTACTCTACCCGCGCAACATCGCTAGCCGATGTGCTGCTCGCCGCCGACCGTGGGGTTGAGAGTCTCCTGGGACAAGACGGTGAGCTGGGGGAACCGCGAACAGCGTTAGGCGTCGTGTCAGGCCGCCATTCCAGGATGCTGCAAGCGGTAGAGTCGCCCCCACGGGCTGGGCTCGGCTTCGCAAGACGCCGGGTTCCAGTCCGTCATCGTTTCTGGCGCTTGGTATGCGCGGGCGACCCGCGTCATCACGACACGGGTCTGACCAACGACGCAACGGCGGTCCGAAGCGTTTCGAGTCGAATCGGCTTCGTGAGAAACCCCGCGCATCCCTCCGCTTCCGCGCGCCCTCCGACATCCGAGTATCCGGTGACGAGCAGCACCGGAATGTCACCCGTCAGGCGCGACGCTTTCAGGCAGCGCACCACCTCCCACCCATCGGCGCCGCCGAGGGAAAGATCCAGCAGAATCACGTCCGGCCGCTCATCGCGTGCTGCTCGCAATCCCTCGACCCCGGTCGAGGCGGTAATGACGCGGTAGCCGACATAGCCGAGCCCATCCGAATACACCATTCGCGTATCGTCGTCGTCCTCGACGACCAGCACGGTCGCTCCGGCCCGGCGATTGTCCATCAGCATCGGGAACAAACCTCTCATGCGCTGTGGACGTCGATTTTGTCGCGTACCGGTGCAGCCCGCTACTTGGGCCTAGGTCCGATATCATTGAGGTCGGTGCGGGGGCGCTGCCGCCTAACGTGTTGTGCGGACCCGACGAGGCGGGACACCGTACGATGTTCGTACCAGACGCTTGGGCCGCGTAGCCTGTCATCCCTAGCCGTCAGGCCGGTGTCATCCCAAGTGGAGCTCGGTTGTCATCCCGAGCGGAGCGAGGGATCCTCAGGTGCCCGGTAGAGGGCTCTCGGTCGGGACGATGAAGATCCTTCGGCTGACGCCTCAGGATGACCACCGCCGCTACCCGGCGGCGGACTCCGGGCCACGGCTGAGCGCGCTGGACTCCAGTTCCCACCGCGCCGACTCCGCGACCGCCACGCTCCGAATGAGCGCGGTCACGCCGAGCACCATCGCGCGCGTCTCATCGCGCCGGTAGAGCATGTCAATGCCCCACGGCAGGTTGAGCTCACGAACACGGACAGGCGCGAGCCCTGCCGGCGGATAGCGAAGGCTCGTATGAAACCCGATGCACCACCCTTCACCGCGACGCGCGAGCGACCACGTCGTCTCGAGCCCCTCGTACGGCTGCTCGATCCTCGGACGAAAATCGTGCGCGGCAAAGAGCGTCATCACGCGATCGTAGAACGCCGGGTACAGCGAACGGGGCATGAAGAGGAACGGAAGATCGCCGAGCTCCGACAGCGCGATCTCGTCTCGACCCGCGAGCGGGTGATCGCGCGCGAGCAGTGCGCACCGCACCGCGTCATCCACCAGCCGGTCAGCCCGAAGTCGAGGCAGGTACGGCGTGACCGAGGTGAACGAGTGACAGATACCGATGTCGATGCGACCGGACACGATCGCTTCTGGCTGCAGCGGCGTGGGAATCTCGACGAACCCGACGCGCACATCCGGCAGCTCGGCGGCTGTCCGGTGCAGGAGTGACGCGATCAGCCGTTCGACGACCGCCGGCGGGATCGTCGCGACGATACACCGGCCCGTTGCGCCGCGGTCGGCGCGCTGCGCCTCCGGCGCGAGGCCGTCGACGCGGTCGAGGATCTCTCGCGCGATGGCGGCAAACTCCGTTGCGGCGTCCGTTGGCACGGCACCTCGGGCTCGTCGCTCGAGCAACGTCACCCCGACGATGCGTTCGAGATCGTGCATCTGACGCGACAGCGTGGGCTGTGTGATGCCCAAACTCACCGCGGCCTGCCCGATGCTCTCCTCGCTCATCACGGCGAGAAGGTAGCGGAGATGCCGGATCTCCAGCGCGACCGGAAATTGAGCGTTAGACGACGGCAGGGCAGCCCCCTCTTCCGCAATCGCCGGGGCCGGCAACGCTCCCACGAGTGGGACAGACTCGCCCGCCGCCTCGCGACCCACCTCGAGCAGCGTGTCTCGAACTGTACGGACGACCGCGGACAACGGTCCTCGCTTCCAGATGACATTCAGCACGAGTGCCGTGTCGAGATCCTCCACGGGCACGACCACCGTGCCGCTCGGCGCCCATTCCGAAAGCGATTGCACGAAAGGCGTCCAGCCAGCTCCGATCGCGATCTGGGCAAAGGCGTCGGCAAGCGTCTCCACCAGGCGGAGCGGGGTAGGCGGCGTCGCCCGTCGCGCGACCTTCACGCACATCCGGTGATGGTCGGCGTCCAGGCGGAAGCCGGCGATGATCGGCTCGGTTGCGAGGTCCGCCAGGCGAATGGTTGCGCGGTTCGCCAGCGCGTGCGTGCTCGGGAGCAGCGCCGCGTCGAAGCGCTGCGTGGCAACGCGCTGCCACTCGAGGTCAGTGAACTCCCGCGTCGGCGCGATGCCGATGCCAAGGTCGGATTTTCCGGACCGGATGGCCAACCACTGCACGCGCGTCACGGCTTCCGAGACGGCGACTTCGACCATCGGGTAGTCGCGGCGGATCGTCGTCAGGAGTCCCGCGACCATGCCGTTCCAGGTCGGGAGCCTGCCCGTGCAGACGGAACATCGGCCGGCGAGCCCTCGAGGAGCTCGGCGCGCACGCTCGATCGCGTGATTCACCTGTTCGAGGATCGCACGCGCTTCGTGAAGCACGGCCTCACCGCCGGGGGTGAGACGCGAGGACCGCGGATCGCGATCGACTAGCTCCACGCCGACCTCGCGCTCCAGGTCGCGAATCTGGCGCGACAGCGCGGGCTGCGCGACGCGGAGTCGTCGAGCGGCGCGCACGAAACCGCCCTCCTCTGCGACGGCGACGAAATACCTGAGGTGGCGCAGCTCCATAACGGCTCCGGCGCCGCAGCGGAACGTGCCGACGTGCGCTCCTGACCTGCGCGCCGCGGCGGGACGCGCAAGGCATGGCTTCAGATACTAAAAAGTCTTTGACGCCGATATTGGCCTCTGGTTACGCATCCATGTGGCACGGAAATCCGCCTGCGCCGATTCGGTTTCGACCTAACGTGCGCTTCCACGCGCACTGGATCATACATTGAGCTCTCCGGAACGCCGCCGCCTTCACAGCGGCTTGCTCAACACGCTCGTCGAGCGCATCGCCAGAACTACCAACAGCTCCGCCGTTTTCGTCAGCGCAGAATCGTCCGCGACCGGCGTGAGACTGGTGGCGGAGTTCCCGTTGGCGGCAGCGAGCATCGCGCTCGACCGCTACCCGTCGGAGAGTGGCGCGAACATCCGCTGGCCTGACGGGCAGGTCGTCGCGGTTCCCGTTCGGTCGGGCCAGGCGGTCACGGGGTGGGCCGCCGCGGTGGGCCCGAGCCTCGATCGCAACAGGGAGGCCGAGGAGCTGGTCACGCTGCTCGGGCAGTGTGCGAGCGTTCTACTCGGCCGGCAATCGACCGGC
Organism: Gemmatimonadota bacterium; assembly: GCA_046725585.1. Taxonomy (GTDB): domain Bacteria; phylum Gemmatimonadota; class Gemmatimonadetes; order Gemmatimonadales; family Gemmatimonadaceae; genus JAJKIV01. Next base: position 8,446 of record JBKOYV010000141.1, read on the forward strand.
GCGACGTGCGGAGAACCACCGCCCCGCTGGGAAGACGCCGCGCGGGACGGATACTGGGAGTGGGACTTCGAGACCGGCGTTATGCGCTTTTCGCGCCGGAGCCTCGCGCTGCTGGAGCACCGGGACGTCGATCGCCCGACGCAACCGGAGGCGTGGCTCGACCACATCCATCCGGACGACAGGGCCGGTGTGTACGTGGCACTGCTCACCGCTGCCACCGCCCCTGACGGACCGGTGGACCACGAGCACCGGGTGGTGCGGCGAGACGGGTCGGTCAGCAGACTCGTCATGCGCGCCATGCCGGATTATGACGCCACCGGCCGGCCAATCCGTCTCGTCGGCTGGCTTTGCGATATGAGCCGAATGCGGCGTGTCGAGTCGGACTTGAGAAACGCACAGTTGCTCGCCGACGTCGGGCGCGTCGCCGCCGGCGCCGCGCACGACTTCAACAACTTTCTCACCGTCATTCGCGGACATACCGAGATGGCCCTCGGCCTCGTTGCTCCCGACAGCGCGGTGGCCGAGAACCTCGAGCTGATCAAGCATGCCGCGGCAGGAGCAACCACGTTGACGAAGCAGCTTCTCACCGTCCGGCGCCGGCACACGCCGGTCCAAACCATCGTCCACCTCAACGAGGTCGTAATGGACGCGGAGCGGACGCTCCGCTCGCTGGCCGGGACCCGGTGCGAGCTGAAGGTGAAGCTTCGACCCGACCTCGCCGCGGTTCGCGCCGATGCCGCGCAGATTCATCGCCTGCTCATCAACCTCGTGGTGAACGCCTGTGACGCGATGCCGCAAGGGGGCGTGGTGACGGTTGCGACCGACTCCACGAACGACGACACGTTAGGCGGCCCGACGAAGCCGCTCCTCCTTCCCCGCGGGGACTACGTGACGCTCAGCGTACGTGACACGGGCGCGGGCATGGACGAAACGACCCGGTCGCACATCTTCGAGCCGTTCTTCACGACCAAGCCGTTCGGGCAGGGCACTGGCCTCGGGTTGTGGATCGTTCGCGATATCATGGAGCGATCCGGCGGGGCGATCGACGTCCAGAGCACGCCCGGGGACGGCACCGAGTTCGTCATGTACTTCCCTGGCGCGGAGACCGCGGTCGTCTAGCGGGCCGACGCCCACCGATAAGCGGCGATGCGCTAGACGCACCAGCTCAGCGCTTCGAGCGCTGCCCGTGGCAGCGTGTGCCAGTTCGACGGGTAATCGCGCACCAGCCGAATTGCGTTGGCGGATTCGAACACGAGCGCCGGCTTCTGCCCGGGCCTGCGCCGCTCGTACGCGCGCCACGCGACGCCCGCTCCGTCGATGTAGTACACCTGAGGCCGCTCGCTCGCGCTGTATGGCTGAGCGAGCTTGTCATTTGCCTGATCGTCCCGCGCCATCGAAGCCCATTCTCCTGAGTGGCCTAATCTATGGTAAGGGACTCGGCGGGTAAGGGACCTGGAGCGCGACTCTCCCTGAATGCCTGTTCCGGCGATGTCACCGGAACTTCGCCGGGACATCACCTGTCTGGCACTGCGACACCCTCGGACGGTAACGTAGGGCGGGACTTTTCGCCGAGGGTTGCGATGCGTTCCTTGATGGTCTGGGTGGTGCTGGCCCTCGCGACGTCGTGTGCTTCATCGGGGTCGGCGCCGGATACGGGAATCTCGGCGCCGACCGAGCGAGTCGTCGCGGCAGATACTCACGGCGCCTATCGCACCACCGTGGCTCCGAACGCCAAGGCGCACATTCCGGTTGCGCCGAGCCGAGTGTTCGACGCCTTGAAGCCGGTCTACGAGGAGTTGGGCATCCCGGTCACCCTCGACGATCCGACGACGGGCCGCCTGGGGAACACGGACTTCTGGAAGACGCGCAAGCTCGGAACCGAACCGATGTCGACGTACCTGAACTGCGGCGACTCGATCATGGGTCCGGCGGCGGACAACTACAGGATATACATCTCACTCGTCTCACTGGTGCGCCCGGACGGGAAGGGCGAGACGGAGCTCGAGACCTCGGTGACTGCCCAGGCGCGGAACATGGAGGGAACGACCAGCGACCGCGTCGCGTGCGGCACCACCGGTCGCCTCGAGGAGCACATCCGGCAGCGCCTGATCACCAGGTTGAACGCGTCGAACCGGTAACCGTCCGCACTTCGCGGGCATCTCGCTTGCACATCGATCCCATATGCCTGGCCCACTCTCCCGCGCGCGATTCGAGCGACCCGTCGAATACCGTGATCGGCAGGGACGCGTGTGGTACGCCACGCAGGTCGCGGCGCTCAAGATCGTGACGCCGTCCATCGACGGTCCGAACCGGTTCCTCGTGATCCGTTTCGAGCACGAGGGCGAGAAGCGGTTCGTCCGCTGGCTCGGCGGCGACGAATGGCAGGGGAAGCAGCTGCTGCACCGGCTGTTCGCTGAAGCGGAAGTGTAGCGCCTCGCGCGCCTCCTGCCTAACGCGGGCCGTCGACGCGTGCGCGACGCGCTCGGGACGCACCTTCTCCGCGAGCAGTTGTGCGGCGTCGCCCCCGGGGACCTGACGACCCTGGCCGCGGTCACGATGCTCCTTCTTTCCGTGTCGCTCGGGGCCGTGGTATCCCGGCGTGGCGCGCCATGCGTATTTCGCCGGCGAGGGCGCTCGCGGACTGACCGGTGGCCGTCAGTCCGCGACGCCTCGCCTGACGTCCGAGTATGGGCTGGCATCCCGCAGTGGCGGGTAGAGCTGGTCCACGCGTGCGGCGCAGTGTTCGGGATCCGGGTGTCCGGCCTGACTGAGGGGTCGAGCGGCACGCGCGGACCCGCACCATCAGTCAATAGCCAGCCCCCGACTCGAGAGGGCATCCTGCTGCGGATATCGCAGGAGGCTGACGGGGATGCATTCGGGCGACCCGCTGCTGTCGCGGAATGACGGTGCTTCCGGGCAGGCGATTCAGTATTTCGTTAGGCGAGTAACCACGAGTGATGGCCGCGACTTCGTTCTCGCACGGGAGCGTGTCGCGGTCTTCGATAACGACGGCATTCGCCGGTGCGGGAAGCCGATGCCTGTCGAGCTCGGCTTCATCCTCCAGCGATTTTCGGCACGGCTACCGGACTGCGCGACGAGGAGGTCGGGATGGTGGCCAGTTCGTGCACCGAGCGCAGCCGGACTGCGAGGGAGTAGGGTGGACCGTGGTCAGCATCAGGAATGATTGGGCGAGCGTCTTCACGGAAACGATGGCGGCGTCCAGGCAACGTTAGGCAGGCGCCTGACACGGCGAGCGAGTGTATCACCTTCACCACGAGGACGACATGCCTCCGAAAAAGACCGACAAGCCGAACATCCTGATCATCTGGGGCGACGACATCGGGTGGTTCAACGTCAGCGCGTACAATCACGGCATCATGGGGTACCGGACCCCGAACATCGATCGTGTGGCAAAGGAAGGCTGCATGTTCACCGACTGGTACGGGCAGCAGAGCTGTACGGCCGGGCGCGCAGCGTTCATCACCGGCCAGTCGCCCATCCGCACAGGCTTGACGAAAGTCGGCTTGCCCGGGTCCGACCTGGGTCTCAGGCCAGAAGACCCAACGATTGCCGAGATCCTGAAACCGTTAGGCTACGTGACTGGTCAGTTCGGCAAGAACCACCTCGGCGACAGGGACGAGTTCCTGCCCACCGTCCACGGCTTCGATGAATTCTTCGGCAACCTCTACCATCTGAACGCGGAAGAGGAGCCGGAGAACCCGGACTATCCGAAGAATCCCGAGTTCAAGAAGAAGTTCGGCCCGCGCGGCGTCCTGCACAGTTGGGCCAACGCCGACGGCACACAAAAGATCGAGAATACCGGCCCCCTCACGGTCAAGCGGATGGAGACAGTGGACGAAGAGTTTCTCGATGCGAGCCTCAAGTTCATCGAGAAGGCCAACGCGGATGGCAAGCCGTTCTTCGTGTGGTGGAACTCGACCCGCATGCACATCTTCACGCACCTCAAGAAGGAGTCGCAGGGCAAGACGGGACTCGGCGTCTATCCCGACGGGATGGTGGAGCACGACGGACATGTGGGCCAGCTGCTCGACAAGCTCGACCAGCTCGGCATCGCCGACAACACCATCGTCATGTACTCGACGGACAATGGCGCCGAGGTGATGAGCTGGCCCGACGGCGGCACGACACCGTTCCACGGCGAGAAGGACACCAACTTCGAGGGCGGGTGGCGTGTCCCGTGCGCGATTCGCTGGCCGGGTGTGATCAAGCCCGGAACGGTGTCCAACGACGTGTTCTCCCATACCGACATGCTTCCCACGCTCGCCGCGGTCGCGGGAGAACCGGACATCGTCGAGAAGCTCAAGAAGGGGCACAAGGCCGGCAGCAAGACCTTCAAGGTTCACATCGACGGCTACAACCTGCTCCCGTTCCTGAAGGGCGAGGTGAAGGAGAATCCACGCAAGGGAATCCTCTACTGGAGCGATGACGGCGACCTGATGGCGCTGCGCGTGGGCGACTGGAAGGTCATGTTCCTCGAGCAACGCGCTCGCGGGTTTGACGTATGGAAGGAGCCCATGGTCGCACTGCGGGCCCCGGACCTGTACAACCTCCGCAGCGACCCGTTCGAGCGCGGGAAGGAGGATGGCACCCTCTTCTACGGCAAGTGGATGGCCGACCGCACGTTCCTGCTCGTGCCCGCGCAGGCGATCGTCGCCGAGTTCCTCAAGACGTTCAAGGATTTTCCACCACGCCAGAAGCCCGCATCGTTCAGCGTCGACCAGGCGCTGGAGAAGGCGCAGCAGACGCAGGAGGCGATGGCAGCGGGTGGTGTAGCGAAGTAATCATTCGCCGTGGCCCAACGAGACGGTGCGGCTGCTCGACGACAGCCACGTCCCGGGAATCTCCGGCAACTACGACTCGACCGTCGGCATCAACGACAGCACTGCGGCTGCAAGTACGAAGATCCGAAGCAGGAAGAGCAGTCAACACGTTGTATTGGACCGAGTACCGGCCGGACGCGTTCCGCCTCAAGATGGCGCAACAGGGGGGCGCGAAGCCGGGCGACGTGATCACGTTCGGGCACACCCACAAGCCCTGGTACCGCGCGGTCGAGGGGATTCACTTCGTGAACATCGGCAGCCTCGGCCGGCCCGATGACATGCTAGGCCCACACGCACCCTCACGCCGAATGCGATGGAGGAGCTCGGCTACGACTCGCGGTACGACACCTTCAATCGCAGCCGATTCACCGCCGGTGTCGAGACGCAGTTCACGCGGACGGTCATGGTCGATCTCAACATTGTCCGCCAGGACGACTCGTGCGCATCGGTCGAGCGCCTCTACGCCTTGGGGCTCGCGCTGAACCTCACGTACTGAGCCTACCGATGCCGACGATGTGTGGGGGCGGGCGTTGCCGGCCAATGTGACACCAAAGGCCAAGTATAATTCGCGCCCGCGCCGTCCTAGGCTGGACGATGGCCGGCCTTCGCCGGCGTCCGTCGCCTTGGGAGGAGAACATGAGAACCCGACCACCCGCGCCCCGCGCGGTGCACATCGCCGCCCTGATGTGCGCGTTCGCGCTCGCGGCCCTGTCAGTCACCGCGTGTAAGGGG
>JBKOYV010000055.1:0-50717 GCA_046725585.1 Gemmatimonadota bacterium
TTGTGGTAATTTTTATCCGGGCGTCAATGGGGGGGGCTCGCCTTTGGCGGGGTGTTTAAACCCCGCCCCTCCTGGCGAGCTATCTTCAGGGTCCCGAGCGAGGGCCCTCTGTTGGGACGATGAGGATCCCTCGCTTCGCTCGGGATGACACCGGCTCGGGATGACAACGGGCGGCTGCTACCCCCGCGATACTGCCGCCATCCACGCCACTGCATCCTTCGCGATGCTCGGCGGGACGGCATGCGGCCCGTCGAATTCGCGGTATTCCACGTCGTACCGCTCCCGCTCGAGCTGCGGCACGATGCGGCGGCTGCACTGGTCGATCGGAAGAATCTGATCGCGCGTCCCGTGGGAGATGAAGAGTCGTGGGCGCGCGTGCGCTTCGATGGGCAGGATGAACCCCGGCGAGAACGCGATGACCCGCTTGAACAGGTCGCCGTTCGTGAGGCCGACCCCGATGGCGTACGTGGCGCCGTCCGAGAACCCTTCGATCGTTAGGCGCGTCGCGTCCACCGCCACCCGCTGGAACACCCAGGCGAGCGCCCGGTCGATGAAGGCGATGTCGTGTCCGTAGTCGCCGCGGATCGCATCCCACGTAGTTCCTCGCGAGTCGGGTGCGAGGAGCACGAGCCCGGCGTCGTCCGCGAGCTCACGGAACGGGCGCAGCGCGCCGCGCGCCGAACCGGTAGCGCCGTGCAGCATGAGCACGAGCGGAGCCGGGTTCGTTGCCGCGTACCCGGCGGGCACATACAGCAGCCCGTCGCGGCCGCCCTCGCCCAGCGAGAGCGGCTGTTCTCCCGGGGTGACCGACGCCGTCCGGGTACCGGGGCGTGCGGTGAGACGACCACCGGCCGTCCGCGCGAACGCATTCTGCACTCCTCCAACGTCGCACGCCGCGGCGATCGCTCCAACGGCGCCTGCTCCGGCGGCGTGAAGGAACGTGCGCCGCGAGATCAATGATCGAGCTTCGAGCGGGGTCACGGGACGTGGATGCGTGAGGGGAGGCACCCGACGCTGCAGCTGCCTCCCTTGATGCTACGACCGGCGATTTCCGCCGCAAGAATCGTGGGACGAGCCGTGTCAGCTCTGGCCGATTCGCCCGGTCAACTGCGACACGAGGTTTCTCAGGGCGACCTGCCAGACCAGCGGCTGGCCGGGCAGATCCTCCCGCCGGAGCGTCCGTAACCGCTCGATGTCCTCGTCCATGACGAGCGACTGTGCGCCGATCGCGCTCAGCGCGATGTGGGTTCGCTTCGCCAGCATTCCTTCGGCGCCGATGCGGATCGCGCGCCCGTCGCGTCCGACGAGCGCACCCGTGAGCTGCACGACGGTGATTGGCTGCTCGAGTGACGTTAGCCACGGCACTCCGACCGTGTAATCACTGCCGAGGCGTACTTCCTTCCCGAGGCTGAGCCCTTTCTGTCGCGGCCAGTACTGGCCGAGCTCCAGCGTGATGACAAGCGCCTTGTCGTGGGATGCGCTGTCGAGCGCGGTGCTGATCCACCCAATCCAGTCCTGCGACGGGCGACCAACCGAGAGCTGCAACTGGTGGTTGGCGTCCTCGTCCCCGTCGCCGACGCAATCGCCGCCGGCCACGGCCTGAAGGCATCCGAAGTGCACGTCGGGCGCGGTGCCGACTTCCGCGAGCTTCGGTGCCAGCCTCGCCGATGCCGCGATCGAGTCGAGGTACGCGTTCATCTCGGCCACGAGGGCCGCGGCGGGTGAGCCGGTCGCGTTCTTGGGCTCGAATTGCGCGCCCTGCTCGGCGCCGCGCTGGTACCGGATGGGAAGGTGGGCGACGTTGGCGACGTTAGGCACGTCGGCGCCGGCGTAGAACGGGGGCCGGTCGAAGGACTTGGGCGCGACGCCGCTCTGGTACGTCGCTCCGGTGGAGGCGCACGCGGCGGTCAGGGCCGCGAGCGCGATATAGGAAACGCGTCCGTGATGTCTCATTGGATTGGGATGTTTACCCGGCTAAACCCTGCAACCGACCGAGCGGTCACCAGCTGCGGGCTGCGTGCAGCTGCTGGCTGGTAGCCGACGGCTGCGGGCTACTGCCGCGTGCTGCTGGCTGCTGCTATTACCCCCAACGAGCCGTCCTGTCATCCTGAGGCGTCAGCCGAAGGATCCTCATCGTCCCGGTAGAGGGGCTCTGTTCCCGCTTCCCCGTTCCCGCTTCCCCGTTCCCGGTTCCCCGTTCCCGCTTCCCCGTTCCCGGTTCCCCGGCGTGCACGCCTTCGGCGCGCCGACGTTAGGCTTCCCCCCACGCCCCCAGTTGCCGCCGCACGGCGACGAGCTGTCCGATGTGGTACGCCGTATGGTCGGCCACGAGCAGGATCTCGCGGATGTACGTCTGGCCGTTACCGTGCGGGATCTTCGCGAACAGATCGATCGACTCGTCCATCGCGAGCGCCTCCATCCCCGCGCGATCCTCACGAAACGCGCTGATCGAGTCATCCCAGGCGCGGTCGGACGGAGGTGCGGGCGACTTCGGCCAGTAGTCATCGGGCCAGTTCATCTCCTCGTATTCCGGGTTACGGCAGAAATCGAGGATGTCGTGCTGCGTGAGCCGCAAATGCTCGACGATCTCCCACGCCGAGTGCGGAAATCCTTCGACGCGCACGCCGCGCAGTTTGGACGCGAGGCCCTCCACGGCTTTTTCGAAACCGACGTGCGCGTCCTGCCACGAGAGAAAGCGGCTTAGCTGTGCGCGAAGCGCTGGAGATGAATCGGCCATGGGCGAGGACTGTGCTGGGTGGAAACGGCGAAGGCCACCATCGCGCCCTAACGCGTGGTGGCCTTCTCAGACCGAACGGCGCGGTGGTCGTCGGTCAGCCATTACAGCGAGCGTTCCAGCGAGCCTTAACGGCTCCCGGCGATCCGCGCCGTACTAGGGTCAGTAGACAATGGATCACCTCCTCGTTGGCGGTTGAGACTTGAGGGTGACGGACAAAATGTAATGCGTCGATCGCCGAAATGGGCAAGCGATTTTCGGCCCGCCGCTCGTGCGAGCGCGACCGTTTGGGTGCGCGCTCATACGGTCATACCAATCCGGTTGCCACCACCGGTCGGGCGGCGTCATCGGAGATATGGCGCGCGCACCCTCGATCGGAGAGCTGCTGCTCGGCGGCGTGATTGTCGCACTGGTGGGGTTCGTGGGGTCTCAGGTGCTGGCGTCGCCGCGCCGACCGGGCCGCCCGTCACGCACGCTCACCACACGCGACAGCGCAGCGATCGTCTCGCAGTACACGAGACAGGTCGCGGCTCGCGGTGAGCAGTACTCCGTGCCGGGTTGGCTGTCGCAGGTTCAGATCGCTCGGCTCGAAGCGGCGGCAGAGCGGGACGTTGCCGGTCGCGATTCGACGCCCACGCTCTCGAGCGACTCGGTAAGCGCGCTCGTCGCATCGCTCGAGACCGGTACCTACCTCGGCGCGATGCTCGGGGAGGATGGCGACGTGGTCACGCGGTGGCGCGAGCGGGCCGATCCGATACGGGTCTGGGTGCAGCCGCAGTCTGCGGAAGCGGGCTTCTCGCCGGAGCTGATCAGCCCGACGCGCGGCGCGTTCACGGCGTGGAATGACCTCGACCTCGGCGTAGCATTCGAGCTCGTGGACGATTCGACGCAGGCGGACGTGCACGTGACGTGGCGGGCGCAGATGCCGAAGCCGCGCCAGATCGGGACGACGTTTCGGATGACGGGCGGCAAGGGGTGGATCGCGTTCGCGCACGTGCAGCTCTCGACGGCGTACGACATCTACACGGTGCAGAACGCGGCGCGTCACGAGGCGGGTCACGTGCTGGGGCTCGGCCATTCGCCGGAGATGCGGGACATCATGGCGGCGCGGACGGAGGGCAGGCAGTATCAGCTGACCGATCGCGATCGCGCGACGGCCGTGGCGCTGTACCGCCTCCCCCCGGGGAAAATTGGCCGTTAGCAACTGATGACCGAAAACCGACAACTCACGACTCACAACACATGACTCGCCAAGCCTCCTCGAGATGCCTGGGGAGTCATGAGTGATGAGTCGTGTGTCGTCGGTTTTCGGTCATCAGTTTTTTCTCGGGCATCTACGTTTCCTACATGCCCGCGCTTCCCTTCGAGATCCGGCCCTCCCCAATGCAAGGCCTCGGCGCATTTGCCACACAGGGGATCCCCGCCGGCGTTAGGCTCATCGAGTACACCGGGCAGCGCCTGACGCCCGCGGAAGCCGAGGCGCGCTATCCGGACGTGCCCGACGAACGACACCACACGTACCTCTTCGCCATCGACGATGACGATGGGAACGAGGTCGTCGTCGACGCGGCTGTCGGCGGCAACGAGGCGCGCTTCATCAATCACTCGTGTGCGCCGAACTGCGACGCGGTCGTCGAACACGGACGCATCTGGATCGAGACCATTCGCGAGATCGCGTCCGGCGAGGAGCTCGCCTACGACTACGCCTACGTTCTCGAGGAGCGACACACGCCGGCAGCCAAGCGGCGCTTCCCGTGCCACTGCGGCGCACCCACCTGCCGCGGGACGATCCTGGCCAAAAAGCGTTAGGCGGCGATCACCCGTTCACGGCGACGAGCGTCATGTACTCGATCCACACGCGGCTCAGCGCATCGAGCCGCGCCCGGAGCGCGGCCGCCGATTCGGCCGGCAGCCCCTGGAGCGGATCGCTCGAGAGCCGCTTCTTCATGTCCGGGCTCGCGCGCGCGGTGTCGATCTCCATCGGTCCGGGAATCTTGCCCTGGAAGTCGAGCGTCTCGAACACCCGGTTCACGGTGCGTCGCGTCGCCTGATAGCGGTCCAGCGGCGCGCCGATCGCCTGGGCGGCAGCCGGTGCCGTCGTCGTTTCGAACGCCGCCTGACTCGCGGCACCACGCTCCTCGGGCGTCCTGGCGCTGTCGCCCCGCGCCTTTGCCGCTTTCACCAGCTCGATCTCCTTTCGCAGGCCCTTCTCGTAGGCGCCGAGGTCGGCGTCGGTGAACGCGAACGGTGTTTCCGTGTTCGCCGCCGGCGTGCTGATGGCCGACGGCACGGTACGCGCACTATCGCCGGACGGCACGGCGTCCGAGCGGCTGCCGGAGCAGGCGCCGAGGATGGCGAGAAGACAAATCGTCCAGCGACGGTCGGGAATGAAGGTCATCGGCACAACCTCCGGGGCAGGCAGAAGGCGGGAGTCGAGAGCTACTCGCGCGGCCATCCAAGGTACGCCTCACGCCGCGCCGGGCGAAGGGGACGCGAGCCCACATTGCGTCTCCGATTCGACGACTCCGGCCACGTCGCTTCAATAGGTTCGGGATGCTCGCACGCCTCATTGCCGCGCTGCATCGCTGGGCCGAATCGGGCTGGGCAGGCGTCGCTACGGCGACGTGGGAGGTGCTTCAGAGCTCGTTCGTCCCGGGACCGAGCGGAGCCGTGTTTGCTCCCCTGGTGGTCGCCGATCCCGCGCGCGCTCCGCGGCTCGCCTGCTGGGCGGTCGCCGGCGCGGTGGCCGGTGGGTGCGTCGCCTACCTGATCGGCGCGCAGGCATTCGAGGGCATCGGGCGTCCCGTCCTTTCCGCGTTAGGCGTGACCGAGGCGACGCTCGACTCGAGCGCCGGCCTGTTCGAGCGGCACGGCTGGCTGCTGGTCTTCGTCGCGACGATCTCGCCGCTGTCCACGAAGCTCACGTGCATCGCCGCGGGCGCGTTCGGGTTGCCGATCCCGCAGTTTCTGCCGGCGCTCGTGGTTGGACGCCTGGTTCGCTTCACGGCGCTCGCCGTGTTGCTCCGGTTCGCGGGCGAGCGATTGCAGGCCCGCCTGCTTAGGGGTCAGCGACGGTGACGCTTCCCGGTAGTTACGGTTTCGTCGCGCTCATCTGCTCGGCGAGCTTGAGCGCGGAGTAGGCGTTCACGACCCCGCCGGTGATTGAGAGCGACCCGAACGGCACCTGCTCGCCATTCTCCGCACCAGGCCTAACGACCTTCTGGTCCGCGTAACGCGTGGCCGAATCGAGGATGATCCGCTTTACGTCGGCGGCGGAGAGGCTCGGGTAGTACGACATGAGCATCGCGGCGAGGCCCGTCACCACCGGGGCAGCCATGCTCGTGCCGCTCTCGCGCTCGTAGCCCCCACCCGGCACCGTCGACAGGATGTCGACGCCGGGAGCGAACACGTCCACCTGCGCCTTGCCGTAGTTCGAGAACGGCGCCGCCAGGCTGTCGAGCCCCTTCCACGATGACGCGCCGACCTCGATCCAGTTGTTAGGCCGGCCGCCCGACAGATACGCCGGCGTCGGGAAGCTCGGCTTCTCGGCCAGATTTTCCCCGTCGTTGCCGGCGGCGTGGACCATGAGCACACCCTTCGAGTCGGCGTACTTCACGGCGTCGTCCACGGCCACCTTCTCCGGGGAGAACCCCTTGCCGAAGCTCATGTTGATCACGTTCGCGCCGTTGTTCACCGCATAACGAATTGCGTTCGCGATGTCCTTGTCGCGCTCGTCGCCGTCGGGGACCGTGCGAACCATCATGATCTTGACGCCGGTGGCGATGCCGTCGATCCCGCCCGGCGTGCCGCGCACGCCGCCGATGATGCCCGCGACGTGGGTGCCGTGCTTCGCGTCGGGTCCCATGACGTCGGTGTTGCCGTACTTCCGCTCCGAGAGGTTCGCGTAATCGTCACCGACGATGGTGCGCGGGTCGTATTCGGGGTTGAGGCCGTACTTCGCCTTCGACTCGACTTCCTTTTTCGCGTCCTCGAGCTCTTCGGGGGTGATACCGGCGTCCGCGAGGCGGAGCCACATCACCTTGGCCTGCATGGCGTCGGAGCTGGTGGGCTGGAACGCGCTCACCTTCGCCCTGGTGAGCGAATCGGTGGCCATGGCGCGGCGCAGGATCTCGTTCGCGCGCGTCATCACGGTAGCGATCTGCTGCACCTGCTGCTGCATGGTCTGGTTCTGCTGGCGCTGCTTCTGGTACTCGTCGGTTGCGCGCTTGCAGGTGGCGGCGTCGGGCGCGGGGAGCTTCGCCGTCGGCCCGGCGTTAGGCGTCTTCGTGCAGCGAACGTAGAGCCGAGTGACCTCGAGCAGGTCGTACTGCACGTCCTTGCCGTCCTTTCCGCCGATGAAGTTCCAGCCGCGGACATCGTCGACGTAGCCGTTGTTGTCGTCGTCCTTGCCGTTGCCGGCGACCTCCTTCGGATTCGTCCAGAGGTTGGCCTTGAGACCGACGTGCGCGGTATCTATACCGCCGTCGATGACGGCGACGAGCACGGTCCGCTTCGGCTGCTTGCCGGCGAGCAGCTCACGTTCCGCCCGACGTTCGCTGATGCCGACGACGCGGTCGGAGACGTCGAGGAGCTGCCAATCGCGTGGCGCCTCGGCCAGCGGCGTGAATGACTTCGGGGCGGCGGACGCGGCAGCGACGGGCTGCGATCCGGACGACGTAGTCGCTGGAGCCGGTGCCGGTGTCGGTGCCTCGGTGGCGGTCTTCGCCGACGCACACGCGGCGAGCAGGGCGAGGGCAGCGAAGCGAAGTGACTTCATAATGGGACGCATCGGAAAAGAGGGTCCGATCAAGCTAACCTCTGGGGGGCCGGGCTGGCATGCCACGATGGTCGGGTTAGTAACGGCGGTTAGCGATTGAGCTGCGGTTTCGGAGCGGCCTCCTCGCGCATGGCTCGGGTCGGGGACGGGTTACCGGTAGAGGGCTCACCACGCAAGCGACGGTGGCGGAAGGAAGCCCATTCGCTGACCGTCCTTTCACTGCACCGACTGTCCCGTGTTTCCAACCAACCGCCCCGTTTCGCAGTCTCATTCACGTCCCTTCGAACGAGCACATGATGAACCGCCGCGACTGGCTCGCCACGAGCACCACCCTGCTCGCCGCCGCGTGCGCCCGGCAGAGCGAAAGCGCAATATCGTCCAAGAACGCGCCCATCGAGCGTCCGGACATTCCTGGCCTCCTGCAGCTCGCGAGCGTGCCGGGCATGGCGATCGCGACCGTGCGCGGCGCCGACGTCGCGGTCGAAGGGTTCGGGATTCGCCGAGTGGGCGTGGAGGGCAAGGTCACGGGCGATACCGTCTTCGAGGCCGCGTCGCTGAGCAAGCCGGTGTTCGCGTCGATCGTCATGCAGCTCGCGGGCGAGGGCGTGATCGACCTAACGCGGCCACTCGCGTCGTATCTGCCGCTGCCGAACCCCGGCGACGAGCGCGCGAAGGGCATCACGGCCACGCACGTGCTCAGTCACTCGAGCGGCTGGCGCAACTGGCGCAACACCCGCGACGTCGCCCTCACCGCCGACTTCCCGCCGGGCACGAAGTTCTCGTATTCGGGGGAGGGATACTTCTTCCTGCAGCGCGTGGTCGAGAAGCTCACCGGGAAAGGGCTGCCGCGCCTCGCTCGCGAGCGTGTGTTCGACCCGTTAGGCATGAAGTCGAGCGGCTTCATCTGGCGCCCCGAGCTCGACGCCGCGCTCGCGTCGCCGCACACGAACCGCGGTCAGCCCATGGACAGCTTCAATGCGAGATCCGGCAAGGCGTTCGCCGGCCTGGTCGGGGAGATGGGCAAGCCGGTGGAGGAGTGGACGGCGCAGGACGTGGAGAAGGCGCTGCCGCGCATGGACACGAGCATCGCGGTGCTCCCGAACAACATGATGCCGAACGCGGCGGCGTCACTCCTCACGACGGCACACGATTACGGCGCGTTCGTCCGCTGGCTCTTCGGGGCGGGACCGGTGCAGGGCGGGCGGCCGCTCTTCGAGCGGATGATCGTGCCGCGGTCCACGATCAATCGATCGTTAGGCTGGGGGAGCGGGATCGGGCTCGAGGAGATGGACGGGCGGAAGTACGTCTGGCACTGGGGCGACAACCCGGGCTTCAAGAACTTCGTGGTGGGCGAGCCGGTGGCCGGCTCGGCGATGGTCATCTTCACGAACGGAAACGCGGGGCAGCGCGTGTACGAGCGCGTGATCCGAGGACGAACCGGCATCGACCACCCGGCCTTCCTCTGGCTTTGAAAATTCGCGCCAGATGCCGATAACTGACCTTCTTGGGACTGCTGTTTCCGAGACAGCTATTTGCAGAGGTAGGCCATCGCCACGTCGGGTAGGGTCCCCTTGATGGCCGGCCCGTAGCCCGGCGTCTTCGCTGCCGTGTGCTGGTACACGCTGTTCGACTTCTCGTCGTGGTAGTACGTGTTCTCCTTCACCGCCACGACCTTCTTCCCGCAGTCGAACATCGCCACCGTGCGTGACGCCGTGATCGGGCCCTTGGGCGTGTTCGCCGGCTTCACGAACGTCACGCGCACCGTCGCCGTCACTATCCCGTCCGCGCCCTTCTTCACGCTCTTTGGGTCGACATACACCGGATTGCCGACTGACGTCTTCCCGATCTCCTGCCACTTCGCCTGTACCGCGTTAGGCAGCGCAGGCGTCGTGAGCGACAGGACGAGAGCGAGCAGGGCGTGAATCATGGGCGCGGGGTTGGAAGGTCAGCTGGCCCGAATGTAAATGGCCCCCGCCTCCTGCGCACGGATCACGGCGAACACGCCGGACGGCTGCAGCATCACTCCCGGCACGAGGAAGCTCAGCGCCTGCTTGCGCGCCGCCGCGTCGTCGACGTTCTCCTTCGACTTCACGAGCTCAACGCAATCGGCGAACGCGAGGTTGCAGCCCAGCGCAATGCCGCCGCGCGAGATGAACTTGTCGAGCGCCATCGCATCGAACATTTCCGGCACCTCGCCGCGTGACGACGACAACAACGCCGGGTTCTTGTCCGTCGGTTGCTGCGTGACCGGGTCGAGCGCGCTCTTCGCCTTGCCGACACCGTACTTGTCCCAGAACGGCTGCTGCATCGCGAGCGTGATCCCGTTGTGCCGCAGAACGAGCACGGCCGAGAGGTCCTTCGGCGCCACGCCTAACACGTCCTGGTACTGCTTCCCCCAGATGGTCGCTCTCCAGACCCCGTAGCCGCTGTCGACTTCGGGTACGTCGAAGACCGCCTTGTGCTTGCCGGTGATCTTGTTGACCCAGCTCAGGTCCCACTTTTCGCCCTGGGCCGGTACGGCGACGGCCGAAGCGGACGCGAGGTCGAACGACAAAGGCATGGCGCCCAGCATCGCGGCATTCATCGCGATCTTGCCGAGGAAGTCACGCCGAGTGGTGTCCATATGATCATACTCCGTTGGAGTGTAAGCGTTTGGCGGACGTGGAGCAGACATTTACGACCAAGGATCGTCGCGATTCTCCGGATCGAGCGGATTATTCGGATCGGCTCCTTGCTGAGTAAAGCGGCAAACCCGCAAGGATTCCTTCAGTCTTTTCTCATGTTGATGATGCGAGATGGGGTCTGAGCGGCCAGCCCAAGGGCCTAGCCACGCACGGCACCAAACCCCCTGGCCAGCGCCACCGCCACGAACACCATCAAGACCACCACGAGCGCCTCGATGTGGCTGATCGTCGCGATCCGGCGACCGGGCCCGCTCGTCATCAGTCGCTCGGCCGACTCGCCGGCGCTGAACGTCCTTCGCCACCGCATGAGCGTGATCATCGGCCAGAGCTCGAGCAGGAGGATCAGCAGGAACAACCCCATTTTGGCGTGGAAGACCGGATTCGGGACGTAGTACGCGGTCGGCTTCTCGATCCCTGTGACCAGGCGCCACACGCCGGTGACTATCCATAGTAGTGCGGCGAAGCCCCACGTCGTGTCCGATCGGAAAGCTCGGCGCAGAGCGGCGTTGCTCGGCGATTCCCGGAGTGCCGTCCCGCGCGCGATCACGGCGCCGAGGCCGAGGCCGAGGGCGATGAGGTGCAGGGCGGCGAGAGTGATGCGCAGCATGCGCACTATTCTACGCCACCTGCGGGAAGCGGGAAGCGGGAGGGCGAAAAGGCGTGAGACGAGGCACCACGGAATGGGGAACCGTACATTCTCGAACGTTGTCATCCCGGACGGAGCGAGGGATCTTCATCATGCTGATAGAGCGCCCTCTCCCGGGACGACGAGGATCCCTGACCTGGCCGCTTCGCGGGCACCCGCGCTCGGGATGACAGCTGCTGGCTCGGGATTGACAGACGGCGACGCGATCACGGTCCAAAACGCCAGGTAGGCAGGTCCAAATGCGTGAGCTCAAGTACTTCGTCGCGTGTACCGTCGACCGGTTCATCGCCCGCGACGACGGCTCGTTCGACTTCTTCATCGCGGAAGGCGCGCATCTCACGGACCTCGTGAAGAGGTATCCCGAAACGGTGCCCGCGCATCTGCGCGACGCCCTCGGCGTACGTGCCGCGAGCGACTGGGTCGATGCCGTGCTGATGGGGCGCAAGACCTACGACGTCGGTCTGCCGTTCGGGGTGACCAGTCCCTACCCGCATCTCAAGCAGTACGTCTTCTCGCGCAGCATGAGCGAGACCCTCTCGCCTGACGTGACGCTCGTGAAGAGCGACCCGCTCGAGTACGTGCGACGTCTCAAGCGGGAACCGGGCAAGGACATCTGGCTGTGTGGCGGGGGCGTGCTGGCGGCCGCGGTTTTCCCGGAGATCGACGAGTTGATCCTCAAGGTGAACCCCGTCATCCTCGGCGCCGGGATTCCGTTGTTCGAGGGACCCGTGCCGCAGACCGATCTCACGTTGGACGAGTCGAAGACCTACCCGAACGGGTTCATGCTCGCGCGGTATCGCGTGCGGCGCTAGTCAGTTGTCATCCCGAGCTTCTCTGTCATCCCGAGCCGACAGGCGAGGGATCTTCATCGTCCCGAGAGAGAGCCCTCTACCGGGCCCCTGAGGATCCCTCGCTTCGCTCGGGATGACAACCCCAGGCTCAGGATGACAACCTGGTCAGCCCGCGATCTCGCCTAACGCCCACGCGGCCGCTCGGCGTACCGCCGCCGCGCGATCGGACTTGAGCACCTCGGTCAGCGGCACGATCCCGGCCGTGTCCTCCACCTCGCCGAGGGCGCGGGCTGCGCTCTCTCGTACCAGGGCATCGGCGTCCCGGAGCGATTCGATCAGCGGGCGCACCGCCTCCCGGCTCTCGATCTCGCCTAACGCCCACGCCACCGTGGCCCGGACGCGCGGCGACTCATCGCGCAGCCGCCCCACGAGCGGGGTGACGGTGCGAGGCTCATCCGCGAACCCGAGGGCCAGCGCGGCCATCTCGCGCGTTCCGGCATCGGTGGCGGCGAGCGCCGCGAGCATGGCCTGCATGGCAGACGGGCCGCGAACGTGTCCCAGGATCGGCGCGGCGAGACGGCGAACGCACCAGTCCTGATCTCCAATCGCCGCCTGCAGGAGCGGCACCGTTGCTGGGTCGATCTCCCGCTCGTGAACCCAGTCCACCACGTCGCGGCCGAGCGAGTCGGGCGAGCCGCCAGCCGTGAAGCCGCCGTCCATCGACGACGACCACCCGAACCGCCCATCGACGGTTCTCGCCGCCAGCTCGCACACGACCGCATTGGTGCCGCGCGCCGCCTGCAGCAGAGCGCGGACGCGCGACGTGTCGGCTACCCGTTGCCCCTGTACTGCCTGCGCCGCTCCGACGGGGAGCGGAAGAAAGACAACCGATCGCTCGTTGCCGCGTGTAATGCCTAACGCAACACCCACGCCGGCCACGGCCATTACTCCAGTGACCACCACGAGCACCTGCGTGAGTCGTCCGATCGCGCGTCGCATGGTGCGTCCCTCCAGCCCTTAGCGCTTCTTGCCGAGTGCTTCCGCGGCCAGCTTGCGAATCTCCGGGTCATCGTCCTTGAGCAGCCCGGCCATGACCTCGATCGCGCGTGCGCCGCCGATGCTGGATAGCGCTTCGACGGCGGCCCGCTTCACCTCGACGTCGGAGTCGCGCGTGAGCGGAACGAGCGCGGGCACCGCGGCCTCGTCCTCGATCTGCCCGAGGGCCTCGGCCGCTGCCTTCCGCACCTCACGATCGTCGTCCTTGACCGCCGCGATCAGCGCGGGGGGCGCCGAGCCAAGCTCATCGAGCTCACCGATCGCCTCGATCGCCTGGCGACGAACCTCGACGTTCGCGTCGCGCGCCGCCGCCTCGAGCGCCGGCAGCGCACGTTTGTCCTCGATGTTGCCGAGTGCCGACACGGCCTCCTTCCGCACCTCGGCATCTGCATCTTTCGTTGCGGCGGCGAGTGCGTCGATCGCGTCGCGGCTCTCGATCTCGCCGAGCGCCGACGCGGCCTGTTTCCGCGTCTCGACGTCCGAGTCACGAAGCGCGGGAATCAACATCGGCACGGCCGCCGCCGACCCCAGCTCGCCGAGCGCCCACACTACCTGGCGTCGCACCTCCGCTTCCGGATCGCGCACGGCGGCGCCGAGTGCCTCCACCGCGCGCGTGTCGTCGATCTCGCCTAACGCCCACGCGATCTTCGCACGCACCGCGGTGACCCGCTCCGACGCGAGCGCGGCAATGAGGCCGGGCACCGCACGCGGACTGTCGATCTCGCCGAGCGCCGCGGCCGCCGCTTCCCGCACTCGGGCGTCGGAGTCGGTTCTCAAGGCCTGGACGAGCGCGTCGACGGCGCGGGGGTCGGACAGGCTGCCGAGCGATTGGACGGCCGCGAGCCGTACGGACGCGTTTTCGTCCTTGAGGACGGACAGGAGCGCGGGGACGGCGGTGTCACGCCGCTGTGCCGTGCCGGGCGCCTGGCTGTCGCCCGTGGCGGTCCCCTGCGGACCGGGTTCGGCCGGGGTGGCGAGCGACGCTGACGACTCGACGTCGGCCTCGCTGGATGTGACCGCCGGCACGCCGGCGCCGCGGTCACGGTGCTCGCTCGCCGTGGCGTTAGGCGTGCCGCGACCGGCGGGCACGGCTGCCGCGATTGCCACCGCTGGCGCAGCGAACAACAGTGCGACGAGCGCTGCCCGCGCTGCCGTGAGCACGTTGCGCCCGGCGTCCGGCGCGAGGATCGCGAGCAGGCGCCCCTCGAAGTCGGACCGGCGGGCCATCGCCAACGCGACGGCCGCCGTCGCCGACGAGCGCATGGTGCGCGCGATCTCCAGCAGGTCGCCCGCGTAGTCCGACGGACGGGTCCCGGCGGCCACGACGATGGCGTCACAGGCCCGTTCCGCCTCGATCCGCACTCGCCGGGCAGCGAGCCTAACGAGGGGATGGAACCAGTACACGGCGCACGCCAGCTGGACGATCGCATTCGTCACGAGATCGCGACGCCGCACGTGGGCGAGCTCGTGGAGGAGCACGGACCGCCGTCGTTCCGTCGGCCACTCGTTGGCCGAGGCCGGCAGGACGATCACGGGACGCAGGAGTCCGTAGGTGAAAGGCATTGCTGCTTCGGGGCTGATGACGATCCGCGCACGGGGGTCCGCGCCGACGGCCGCGCGCGCGGCATCGGCCAGCCGCTGCCACGCATCGCCGTCCGCGGGAACCGAGTCACGGACGATGCGCCTGACGTTCGCCACGCCGACCGCGAGCCGGCCGAACATCCAGAGCATCCCGGCGAGCCAGACGAGGGTCAGCATCGTCGCGGCGTCGGGGAGGCGGGTCAGGGGACTAGGGACTGGGCGGGTGCCCGCTGAAAGCGGGCGGTTGGGACTCGGCTCGCTCGAGGACTCGTCGAGCGGCGAGGTTGCATCGGTCGTGGCGGCCGCGGATGCAACGTCAGTGGCGTCTTGGTGCGCGCGCTTGTTTTTGACGACAAGCACCACGCGCCCGTGCGCAGACGCATCAGCGGGCGGCGCGGGGGCGAACGCGTCGCGCGCGGCCGCGAGGGTCGTCAGCTCGAGGCGCCAGGGCATGACCGTCATCGCTGGCAGCAGGAGCAATCCAGCGACGGAGAGACTCCAGACCAGGTGCCGCGCGGCCGCGGGCGAGCGGACGAGCAGGCGCGTTAGGAACGCGGCGATCAGCACGAGCAGCGTGCCTTTCGTGAGCACGCCGGCGATGAACGGCACGCGGCCCAGTGCGTCGAAGAGTGGCGAGATGGCGGCGAGTGTCGTGCCCATGGTCAACGTCCCTCCTGACGCGCCTTGCGGACCTCGGCGGCGAGTCGTTCGAAGTCGGCGGCCGAGAGTGTGTTGTCGGACATCTGCAGCAGCGCGACGACGGCGCTCTCGGCGGACCCGTCGAAGAAGGTTTGCAGCAGATGATTCAGTGCGGCTCGGCGCGCCCGGTCCCGTGGTACGGCCGGGAGGTAGACGTAGCGCGGCCCGTCCTGCTTATGTCGCACGTGCCCCTTTTCCTCGAGCACGTTCATGGTGGCGCGCACGGCGGAGTAGCTCGGTGGATCGGGGAGCTGCGCCATGACCTCGGCGACGGTGGCCTCGCCGTCGCGGTAGAGGACGTCCATGATCTGTCGCTCGCGTCGGGTAAGCTTGGCACTGGCCGACGGGGCCGGCGCTTTCGTGCGGGGTGAGGTGTCCGTCATGATTGGTGTGCTAGGAAAGCAGCAGTGTGCTGCCTATCTAGCATCGCCCTACGGTGGCTGTCAATGCCGGGTTTCACCCGATCGTGTCATCCCGAGCGAAGCGAGGGATGACATCAGCGCTCGGGATGACAGCCCACGCTCGCGTCGGGTAAGCTTGGCACCGGCCGGTCGAGCTTGTTGCTTGGCAGCCCGAGAGAGTTTCTAGGGACCTCAGACTAGTCGCGATCTCCGAGCCGATCGAGCGCCTGACGCGCTTCCTCCACCAGATGCCGGTGCCGGGCCGTCGGCGCGTCGTAGCGCACCAGGAACCGCCCATAGTAGTCGCGCGCAACATCCTTCCGGCCTAACGACTCGGCCACGCGTGCGCTCTCGAGGTAGGCGAGCGCGTCCACGGCGGCGTTTGCCTGACGCGTGAGGCGCATCGGCACGAGTACCGTCTCATGCCAGGCGAGCAGGTTGGCTGCGTCGCCCAGCTTACCACGCTCACGCAGCCACCGCGCCGCCGCGAGTCGGTTCACCGCCGTGAGAAACGGATGCCCGTCACTCCTGTAACGCGAAAGTCCATGGTCCGCGCGCTCCCGCTCCAGCGCCACCAGTGAATCCGCAGCCGCATCGCGATCGCCGCGCAGCGACCGCGCAAAGGCAGCGAGCGACCGGTCGAGCATCGGCGCGGTCACACTATCCGCTCCGCGCAACGCGAGGCGAGCCGTCGCGAGCGCCACCGTGTCGCGTTTCGCCACGGCGAGTATGCCGTCGAGCCACGCGAGCTCCGCGCGGCCGGCCGGAGGCAGATGCACGCTGTCCCGCGCCGCCGCCGCACGACGCGCCGTTGCGACCTCCGGTGTCAGCGCACCCAACCAGGCAGCCATGACGGCCATCCGATACGCATAGACCGGCGCGTTAGGGTCGATCACTCTGCCGACATAGCCATCCAGCGCGACGAGCGACGAATCCCACGCACCGCGCTGCGCCTGAGCGACCGCGATCGCCAGATAGTTGCCTGCCGCCACGCTCGTTACCGGGCGGCGCGCGACCACGCGAGTCGACAGCTCGACCTGCTCGCGGCCAAGCCCGTATTGGGTGATGCCGAGGCCGAGGCTGACCGGGTCGATCGACGCGGGCACCGCAACGTGGATGCGGACACCCATCTCGCGGATCATGGTGTCTCGTGGCGCGCCGCCGCCGCGAATGATGTCCGCCAGGTACCGATAGTGCGCCAGCTCGTCGAACCCGACCTCTTCAACGGAGACGGTATCGTACCGCAGCGCTGTCAATTGCTTGATGATGCGATCGGCGAGAGCGGTGTCCCGTTCCCAGAGCGAAAGCCAGAAGAGGTGCGACCACGCCGAGGTCATGCGCGGATTGAGCGTCAGTGTGTGGTCCAGCGCCGCGCGAAGCTCCCGGGACGTCGTCCCGAACAGCGGCGCCTCGTGCGTTAGGCGCTCGCTCAGGACCCACCAGGCGTTCAAGTAGTCGGGATAGCGCTCGGCCGCCGTCTTCGTGCGCTCGTAACTTTCGATCAGACCGTTCGCCATCTCGGCGGCGATGAGCAGGCTATCGCGGGGGGCGAAGCGGCCGCGACCTTCGCGATACTTCGCCCGGATGGCCGAATCGACCGGGAGACTGTAGTAGCTCCGCGCGAACGCATAACGCCAGTACGCGAGGAGGAACGTGGTGTCTTCGGTGAAGGCGCGCTCGTACGCCGCTGGCGCCGCTCGCCAGCGCCCGTCAGTGATCGCCCGCTCACCCTCGAGAAAGGCGCGGAGCGCGGGGATCGAGTGCGTCGTAACGGACGCGAGACTTGGAGTCGGGGCGCCCTCGCGCTGCCACACGGCGCGCAACAGCGCCCACGTTGTCCGTTCCGTGAGCGTCGCGATGTCTTCTGCGGGCGCGGATGCGACGACCGTCGCAAGTGGGGCGTCGCATCCGCTGACGCCGCACGCCGTCGGGTGAAGCATGACGTCCACGCGCACGCTATCGCCGACGCGAATGAGCGTGCCTCGCACGACACTCTTCGCCCCGAGCTTCTTGCCCAGTGCGCGCGCCCGTTCGAGCGAGAGCGCCGGCGCGGACGCCTCGACGTTCCCCAGCACACCGAGCGCGTCGGCGACGTGAATGCCGCCCACGCCATCGAGGTTGGTGCTCACCGTGATCGCGAGCTCGCGGCCGAGGCGCGTGAGTGCGGTGTCCGCCGTGACCGGCGTCGGCGGAAGCACCGCAATGGCCGAAGCGGACGGCGGCACGACCGGCTTCGTGCGCGGGATGAGCACAGCGGCCGCGATCGCGGCGAGCGCAGCGAGGCTGCCCACGAACGCCACCACACGGCGGTTCGAGAATGATCGTGGCGGGGTCTCCGGCGCCGCAGTGGCACGCGTCAGCGCATCGAGCAGCGCCTCGGCTGTCTGGAATCGGTCGGCCGGAAGCGGTGCCATCGCGCGCGAGATCGCTGCATCGAGGTGGGCGCTCACGCTCGGCCGCAGTCGGCGGACCGACGGCGGCGGGCCGGTCATCCGCTTGCTGATCACGGCGTGCGCAGTGGGGCCGGTGAACGGCGGCTCGCCGGCCAGTATCTCGTAGAGCACGCACCCTAACGAGTAGATGTCGCTCCGGCCATCGATCTCCCGTTCCCCGGCCGCCTGCTCGGGGCTCATGTAGGTCGGCGTCCCGAGCGGCATGCCGGTCGCCGTGAGCGACGGCGACTGGTCCGCTTCGAGCCTCGCCAGCGCACGCGCGATCCCGAAGTCGGCGAGCAGCGCGTGGCTCCCCGGACCCGACGCGGCCGTTCCGCCCGCGGACGTCAGCATGATGTTGGCGGGCTTGACGTCGCGATGCACGATGCCGCGGCGATGCGCGTACGCGAGCGCGTCGGCGACTTCGCACGCGATCCGGACTGCCTCCGGCACGGGCAGCTGCGGCTCGCGCTCGAGACGCTCCCGCAGCGACTCGCCTTCGATGTACGGCATC
Source organism: Gemmatimonadota bacterium (assembly GCA_046725585.1). Lineage (GTDB taxonomy): Bacteria > Gemmatimonadota > Gemmatimonadetes > Gemmatimonadales > Gemmatimonadaceae > JAJKIV01. The sequence continues at coordinate 18,316 of JBKOYV010000055.1, forward strand.
GCGTAGTACAGGAGCGACGATCCGCCGCGTTCCGGGCGCGGCACGGCACCCGAGTCGTACAGCGGCAGGATGTGCGGGTGGGACAGCCCGGCCACCGTCGCGATCTCGCGAAGGAAGCGGTCGGCGCCTAACGTTGGCGCCGCGCCGGCGTTCATGACCTTGATGGCGACGCGACGAGCGTGCTTGCGGTCGTGTGCCAGGTACACGACGGCCATGCCGCCGCGGCCCAGCTCGCGCTCGATGGTATAGCGGTCGGCGAGTACGGCCCGAAGAGTGTCGAGCGTCGCCGAGTCCGCGGACGACGCTGTGCCGGTGGCCGTGCTCTCGAAGAGAGGTGCCGCGTACCTCGCGGCCGGCATCTCGAGGAAGTCGTCGCCACGGGCGCGGTCGTGCCCGTCCCCACTCATCTCGGCACTCCTCCGACGTCGAGTCGCGTCACGCGCGCAGCTCCTGATACAGCCAGTCCTTCGCCTTCGCCCAATCGCGCTGAACCGTCCGCTCGGTGATGCCGAGGACCTCGCCGGTCTCCGCATCGGTGAGTCCGCCGAAGAACCGGCACTCCACGACGCGTGCGAGCCTCGTCTCCCGTTCGGCCAGACGAGTCAGTGCTTCGTCGACGGCGAGCAGCGTTCCCGCGCGCTCGTCGGCGGTGGTCACGACGAGCGAGTGTTCGTCGGCCGCGCCTAACGTCACCGCGGCGCGGGTGCCGCCGCGCTTCGCCGCCCGCCTGTTCCGGGCGTGGTCGACCAGGATCCTCCGCATCACACGCGATGCGATCGCGAAGAACTGCGCGCGCTCCACCCAGTCCGTGCGGGTCTGGTCGACGAGCCGGAAGTATGCCTCGTGGACGAGGGCGGTCGTGTCGAGCGTGTGCCCGTCGCGCTCGCGACGAAGATGCCCGCGCGCGATCCGGCGCAGCTCGTCGTAGATGGCCGAGAAGAGCCGATCGGCCGCGTCGCCTTCGCCGGACGCCCAAGCGAGAAGGAGCCCGGTGACCTCGTGCCGAACGTCCAAAGGGATCCTCAGGGACCGACGACGCTCCCGATGTCAGAGTTGGCGGCCCGTTTACGCGTCTTTGCGCAACCGTCGGCCACGGGCTTCAAGATGTGACCCGGGACGGAGGCCGCAACTGAGGCCGGCGGTCCACACTCGGGGAGGAACCTCTAATGCGGATCGACGCTGCTCTCACGATGTTGGCATGGCTGGCCCTGGCGACCGCCTGTGCGGACGCGCCCACTACCCTGGCTCGAACCGGCGACGTCGGGCACCCTCTCGGCTCGATCACGCTGCAGTATCCGGGAGAAGACCCGGGCCCGCCGTTTTACACGCTGGTCGAGCGGAGCTTCCTGCCGCACACGGACGAATGGGCTCCGATTATCTTCGTTCGCGATCCGGCGTGCGTCCCGCTGGGCTTCAACCTGCTCGACCAGTTGGCGGTGCCGCAGGCGTTCGGCTGCGAGTCGACGGTTGAAGGGCACGTGACGTACAAGAACGGGCCGCCGCCCCTCGATCCGGCGCCCTGGCAGGTGGTCATGCGCGATCGAGGCGCAGTACCGATCTGGTTCGTGCCGTGGCCGAAGCTCCAGGGGGCGATCGCCGACGACGCGCTGACGTTGGCGGAAGTCGAGGCGATCCCGGGCGTTCGCAGGGGTGCCGCGACGATGTTCGAGCTCACACAGCAGCCTGGACCGGCTCGGCCCCAGGGTGCGGGTAACGGGAAGATCGAGCTGGTGGCTCGAGGAACGCTCGACGGTGGGACGTCGTTCTCTATCGAGCTGCGTGAGATGGGCGTGGACCGGGTGAGCGTCCTGCGACACATCGCGATCGCCTTCCGGTAGGGACGTCGGTGTGATCCCGAGCGAAGCGCTTGCCCTGAGGAGTGCGAGCGACGAAGGGAGGGATCTTCAGGATCCCGAGAGAGGGCTCTATCGGGACGATGAGGATCCTTCGGCTGACGCCTCAGGATGACAACCGCTTCGCTCGGGATGACCGTGGTTCGATCTCCGACGCCGGAGGCGGAGTAACCCCCAACCTCTGGTACGCGTGTGCGAGGAAGGGGGGACGGTCCATTACCGGAACAACAGCCCCGCCAACCCACTCGGCAACTTTTCCGGGATGAGCCGCCGAAGCTGCTGCGGCCTCGCAGCGGGGTCGAGGAGCCCATCGCGCACGAAATCCACGAGCGACCGGAACTCATCGTCGGTGAGTTGCACGGGCGTGCGGAGCAGCGGATCGAGCCGCTGCAGCACTGGGTAGGCTGGACCCGTGGGGCCTCGCAGGTCGGCCGGAAGTCGGGCAGTGCCGTACGTCGCGGCGCCACTCACCGCGTCGAGGTGATAGCGCATGGCATCCTCCAGCCGGACGAACGCGCCGTTGTGCATGAACGCGGGCTGCAGCGCGACGTTTCTGAGTGGCGACGTGCGGAACGCGTAGCGGTCGGCCGAGTGTCCCGTGACCTGCTCGAGTCCGAAGTCCTCGTTCGCGCCCGGGCCGTCGAACGCGACGTTGCCTGACGACGGAGCAATCTGCGGAACTCCCGCCACGTGTTGACGGAAGTCGCTGAACATTTCGTTGGACTGGCCGGCCACGGCGTGACACTTCACACAGCCCGCCCGGCCGAAGAAAAGCACAGCGCCCTGCTTCTCGGACGTCGTCAACGCGTTGTTGACGCCGCGTGCATAACGATCGATGGGCGCATCCGCGAATACCAGCGTGAGCTCGAACTCCGCTATCGCGCGCGCGAAGTGGTCGAAGGTGATCGGGCCACCGGCGTCGATCTCGGGGAAAACGCGCGCGAAGAGCCGACGGTAGTTGACGCTCGCGTTGAGGCGTCGCAGGACTTCGTTACGGATGTCGTCGTTACCGCCCGGAAAATGGAAACCGGTGGCTTCGGTACGCTCCGTCGGCGGGATGAACGCCTGGGCGGTGAGCAGGTTCGGCAACCGCGAGAGCGTCGTCCCTTCCGGGTCTGGAAACACGAACCCCTGACTGTTGTCGAACGGGTTGCCGGAGCGTGCGAAGAACCGCGAGTTCCACATGAGCGTCGGGTAGAACGCCGCGTTGATCGCCATCGGCGTCCTGCGCTGGTTTCGTGGGCCTCGGCGATCCGGTCCGACGACGCGGTTGTTGTCGATGCCGATCGCGATCGGCTGCGTGTCGCCGAAGCCGTTGGTGGGCGAGTGGCAGCCACCGCAGGTGTTGTCGTCGTTGAGTCCCTGGATCGGATCGAACCAGAGCTGACGCCCGACATCGGCGAGCTGCCGATCGATGCGGCGGCCGAGGCGCGCCTCCAGGGTGCTCGCGATGTGGCCGGTGAAGCCGTGGCTCGTTAGGTAGGCCCGCAGTGCGGCGTCCAGGCTGCCTGAGCCGACCGACGATGCCGCCGCCACCGGCGCGACGGTGCGTGCCGGCTCGACATCCGAACAGCCGCCCAACGCGACGCTCGCGACTGCCAGCGTGAGGAGCCAGCGGCGTGACGTGGTGTTCATTGGAAAGGTGTCTCGTGAGCTCGTAAATCGATTCGCCAGATCAAGGGGTGGACCAAGGGGTCAGAGCCCTTGAATCCACGGATCAAGGGGTCAGAGCCCTTGAATCCGTCGATCTCGGTGACCCAGAGATCTCGAAGTCAACGGATCTGACCCCTTGATCTGCCGTTAGGCCGCCCCGCAGGACACGCGAGGATTCGTTTCCGCGAAGAGTCCTTTGGGGTTGCTGCGCCACACCCAGGCATGGAGGGCGAACACGCCGAATTCATCCTCGCTCTGGAACGTGGTGCCGAAGAACTTCGGCGGCTCAGCGCCGGTCCAGAGCGACTTGGGAATGGCGAACTCCACGCCAACCAGGCGCAGGCGTCCGTTCCTGGTCGGCTCGTAGATCAGCGCGTCGGGGCTGTTCGGATCGATCACGCCGTCCATGAGGCGCGCGATGTTCACGTACACGGTTCCGACAGGCCCCTCGTCGCCACGGGCCTCGCACGGGTGGAGCAGCACGAACTCGTCATCGATCGCGGCGCTCAGGTTGTGGTAGCGCGCCGTGACGCGTTGGAGCGTGGCGATCACGCCGTCAGTGTCGGCTCCCGGCAGCGTCGTGAGCTGAGTCTTGGTTGGACCGAAGTGTTCGGGCGCAAGTGCTGTCTCATCGGTGCACGCGGCAAACAGGACGGCGGCGGCGACGATGCTGACCGATCGTCCGATGGAAGGCAGCGCGGTGTTCATGGCAGGGTCCTCGAATGCGGCACGCGGGCCGCGAGTGATGCGCGTCGAGCGATGTCGCCCTTGTGCGGTGCACGGGCGGACGACGCCTTGGCGCGGTGTCCGAACGACTGCACGTTAGGCAGTCGTTATGTGGCGAAGGTCGGTGATTCCCGACGCGCGCAACCTAGGAGGAACGGTCGCGTGTCGCATGAGGCGCTTGTCCCGGGACATGGGGCGGGCGTTTACGGCCAGGCGGGGTTTTTCTGGGACAGGTGTCCCAAGCGTAGGCGGGCGTATTCCCGGTTACCGCTTCGATGGGTGCCGCCGTGCCGCGCGGGACGCTGTGTGACGGATTCTTCCGCCGACCGCCGCGCTCGTTCGCTGGGATCCAACGGAGTCGGTGGTCTCGATTAGTGACTCCATCAGAGCGCCGAGTGCGCTGCGGGAGCACCCGGGCGCCCGCCGATGCAAAGAGACCCAACGCCAGCCGCCCCTCCTGCGTTGGAGCCATGCAACCATATGATGATTCGGCTCCGACCGCGGCGTTGCGGCGGCTGCCCCTCGAGGACCCCAATCCTGGTAGCGTATGCGACCCAGCTTCCGTTTACGCACGCCGGCCGTGGCTGCCGTTGTGCTCGGCATCGCCTGCTCGAAGCAGCCGGCCCCGTCTCCGGCGCCCACTCCCACTCAGAACACTGCGCAGCGCCCGCCGCGCAACGATTCCGGGCCGGCCGAGAATCCGACCGGCCGCCAGGTGGGTCTGGGTGCGCAAGGAGGGCAAGGCCCGGGCGGTGCCGGCCAGCAGTTGCCCGAGCCTAACCCGAGACCCTATGGGCGCGTTGTGACGGCGGAGGCCAAGACGCGGAACGGTCTGTTCAAGGTCCACCGTGTGGGCAGCCGGCTCCTGTTCGAGATCCCGCGCAAGGAGCTGAACAGAGACCAGCTGCTCGTGACCGAGATCGCCAAGACGACGTTAGGCGTCGGCTACGGTGGTCAGGCGTTAGGCAACCGGGTGCTGCGCTGGGAGCGGCGCGACAACCGGGTGCTGCTCCGGAGCAAGTCGTACGAGGTCATCGCGAGCGACACGACGTCGCCGGTGGTGGGTGCGGTGCAGGCCGCGAACGTAGAGCCCATCCTCGCGGTGTTCAACGTGGAGGCGTACGGGCCCGATAGCTCGATCGTGATCGACGTGTCGCGGCTCTTCACGCAGGTGCCGCTCGAGTTCTCACCGGCGCAGCGCATTTCCCCTCGCGCGCAGCTGGATGCGAATCGTTCATTCATCGAGCGGGCCGTTGCGTTCCCGGACAATGTGAACGTCGAAACGACGCTGACGTTCACCAACCCGCCGGCGCCGCCGGCCCAGGGTGGCCAGAACCAGCCGAGGCCGGGAGGCTTCGGCCAGAACGGGACGACTGCGCCGAGTGCGACGGTGGTGATGTCGTACAGCATTCACAAGCTGCCGGAAGTCGCCATGATGCCTCGGCTCTGCGACAATCGCGTCGGCTACTTCTCGATGAGCGTGATGGACTACAGCCGGCCGGATCAGAAGGCGGCGGAGCGCTGCTACGTCACGCGCTATCGTCTCGAGAAGAAGGATCCGGAGGCGCCGGTGTCGGAGCCGGTGAAGCAGATCGTGTACTATATCGACCCGGCGACGCCGAAGCAGTGGGTGCCGTGGATGATCAAGGGCGTCGAGGACTGGCAGCCGGCGTTCGAGGCGGCGGGGTTCAAGAACGCGATCGTGGCGAAGGAAGCGCCGAAGGATGCGGACTGGTCGCCGGAGGACGCGCGCTACTCGGTGATCCGCTGGCTGCCATCGACGACCGAGAACGCGTCAGGGCCGCACGTCCATGATCCGCGGTCGGGTGAGATCCTGAACGCGCACATCCAGTTCTACCATAACGTGATGACGCTCGCGCGGACGTGGTACTACACGCAGGCCGCGGCGCTGGACCCCCGCGCGCGCACGTTCCCGCTGCCGGACAGTCTCATGGGAAGGCTGCTGGAGTACGTCGTGGCCCACGAGGTGGGTCACACGTTAGGCTTCCAGCACAACATGAAGGCGAGCTCGTATTACGCGATCGACAGCGTGCGCAACGCGTCGTTCGTGAAGCGCATGGGCCATACGCCCACGCTCATGGACTACTCGCGCTTCAACTACGTGGCGCAGCCGGAGGACAAGATCGACGTGGCGGACCTAGTGCCGAAGATCGGCCCGTACGACATCTGGGCGACGCACTGGGGTTACGCGCCGATCGAGAACGCGAAGTCGTCGGACGATGAGCGTCGCGTGCTTGACACGTGGGCGCGGGAGCAGGACGCGAAGCCCTGGTTGAGATTCTCCACCTCCGGCACGTTCGGTGGTGATCCGGGTGAGGAGACGGAGGCAGTGGGCGACATCGATGCCGTGAAGGCCACCGAGCTGGGCATGAAGAACCTGAAGCGCGGCATGCAGTGGCTCGAGCAGGCGACGGTGAAGCCGCTCGAGGACTTCGACGAGCTTGGTCAACTATATGATCGGATGGTGGGGCAGTGGCGGACGGAGATGGGCCACGTGGCCAACATCATTGGTGGGGTGAGCTCGCAGGAGAAGTATGGGAGTCAGCCGGGTCCGCGTTTCACGCCGATCGCGGCTGCTCGCCAGAAGGCTGCCATGAAGTATCTGGCCGAGAATGCGTTCCAGACGCCCACGTTCCTCATCGATCAGAACGTGCTGAGGCGGATCGAGTCGGTGGGGGAGATCAATCGGATCGAGCGGGCGCAGGCTGGGGTTCTTTCCGGCGTGTTGAATGATGGGCGGATGTCGCGGTTGGTAGAGTATCAGGCGATGGCGTCTGATCAGGATGCGGCATACTCGTTAGGCGACATGCTTGGGGATTTGCGGAAGGCTGTCTGGACGGAGCTGGGGTCCGGGTCGCCCAAGATCGATGCGTATCGGCGGGCGTTGCAGCGAGCGTATGTGACGCAGATCGGGAACAAGATTCGGCCGCCTCGCGAGAATGACCAGCAGGGTCAGTTCCCGGGCTTCCCGCCGGGGCGCGGGCCGCAGCCGCCGACGCCTAACAGTGGCGAAATCAAGAACATGCTGCGCGGGGAGCTGCGAGATCTCGATAAGGAGTTGGCCGGTGCGTCGGAGAAGGCGGGTGACCGCGAGACGCGGCTGCACATCGAGGGCGTTCGGGCCCAGATCAAGGAGATTCTGGAGCCGAAGGAGTAACCACCGATTGCCGCTATCGTGAACACGCCAACTCATGAGTGGGGCACCACATGATTGGTTAGCTCCGTTGCGAGCAGGAGCATAGGTTAGGACTAACGGCTTCACCAGACAGGTGGTGCAGCAAGAAAAAACGGTCGCGCATTCCAGGCTGAGTGCGTGACCGTTTGCTTGGTAACGGTACTAGTCCCGATTGTCGCTCATATCCCTGAGATCACGAGTTCTTGTTCGACCAACATAGACTAGTCGCATGAGTACTCGTTGACGAATTCCCTCACAGGCTCGAATCACGGAGACGCTTCGATTCGAGGCTAACCGATTTCCAGCTGCTTACGAGCAGCTCACTCCCGTGCCCGTCTTGCTGATCAGCAGCTTGCAGTACGTCGAGAAGCTCGGATGGAAGGTGCTGGCGAACAGACCGGATCCGACCTCACCTTCCTCCAACCGCACTCCGGCCTGCAGACCGACCGTATGCGGGAAAATCCACGTATTGATCGAGAAGTCGTGCGCGTCGTCGGCGCTGTTGAGCGGGTGACGGATCTCGAACACGCCCTTGCTGCCGATCGCCCCCCACGCCGAGATCCCGTCGTTCGTGCCACCCTCAGACGTATCCAACCCGTTGTCCCTGGCGCCGTTGTAGCGGTAGAAATCGAACACCGGGCCCGCCACGTTCAGTGGGGTGGACGGGTGGATGAAGACGAGATCGTCACCATCCTCCCGCTTGCCATCGTTGTCGTTGTCGAACTCGAACGAGACGAGATCCAACGGATGGAACTCGCCCTTCCGATCGAACGAGGCGGCGAGGTAGAGGTAGGTATGGTCGTGCGTGACGTACACCGTCACCGGCGTCTGACGACGTTGAACACCGATGGGAAATAGGACAGGGGCAATCGTTGCTTGGCTTTCTCGCGAATCGGAGAGCCGGCGTTCATACTCACAGGCATCGACTACTTAGGCCTGCACTCGCATGCTCCGCATACTGGTTCTGGTAGGTACGTTGGCGCTGGCGTTTGCCATCGCGAGGCTTACGAGAAGCGACGCGCGGGTGTTCGCGACAGGGCTCGAGCAGACGACGCTTGCCTCCTTCACGGCGCCGAAGTGCGGCCCCGAGATCGCGAACCTCGACGCGCTCGCCGCCGCGCCGATGATTCTCCTGGGAGAGCTGCACGGACTGGAGGCTGCCCCGGCCTTTGCGATCGACCTGGCCTGCCGGCTCGCCGCGACCGGTAAGCCCGTGCTGCTCGCGCTGGAGATTCCGCGGCAGGAACAGGCTCGCATCGACGCCTTTCTCGGGTCCAAAGGCGGCGCGCCTAACGAAGCGGCGCTCCTTGATGGTCCGTTCTGGCGCCGCGACTTTCAGGACGGACGCTCGAGCCGCGCCCGCCTCGCCTTGCTCGACGCGGCACGTAGTCTTCGCGCCAAGCGGCTGCCGATCCGTGTCGTTGCGGTCGACGATGCCGACGTCCCCGGCCCGGTGCGTGATTCGGCAATGGCATCGGCCTTGCTCGCGGCAAGGAAGCCTGGCGAGACCGCCGTGCTGCTCGTGGGCGATCTTCACGCCCGCACGAAGCCCGGCGCTCCGTGGAACCGTGAGATCATCTGGGTCGGCGTACGCCTTCGTGCGCGGGAACCGAGACTCGTGTCGCTCGTCAACCGATTCCTCGGCGGCGAGGCATGGATGTGCACAGGAAATGCGCCGAGCGATTGCGGGGTGAAGACGGTCAAGGGCCACGGTGGAGCATCAGGCTTTCGCATCGAGCGATTCGCGGCAACCGATTCCCTGGGCTTCGACGGAATTTTCGACATCGGTCCGGCGACTGCCTCGCTTCCCGCGCGAGAGGACATGAGGCATCGTCGTTAGGTCACCGCATGGACCTCAGAATACCCTATACGTTCTATCCGACAGCGCTTCCCCACTGGATCGCGTGGACGCTCTTCCTCGCGACGATCGTGGGCGGCGTCATCGCGGGAGCCCGTCGGGGGCGAAACCACGGCTGGACAAGCGGTGCCGTCGCCGGGCTCGTAGCCGGCGCGGCGCTCATGCTCGCGACCATGATAGCGTCGATGGTCATCACCGTCTTCACGCACGACGTCTGACCGAACGGCAAGCTCAGGGCATCCACAACGTCCGCGCTTCATCGGCCACTATGTCCGGCATCTCCTCCGGAAGGAACAGATTCGCCCCTTCGATCCGTCGCACGCCACGCGACCGTAGAAGGTTTCGCCGTCCGCGCCTAGAATTCCTCGGTCATCCCATCTGAGGTAGTGGTTCGAGACGAGCGAAATGGAAGACCGAGCCCTGGACTTCGATACGCGAGTGAAGCTCGCCATCTACCGTCACTTCGCCGCGACGGGGGAGCGCCCGTCACCGGCCGACATTGCGAACCGAGTAGGCGCCGGGGTCGACGAAGTGCGCGAGTCGTTCGGTCGACTGCGAGCCAATCGCGTGCTGTTCCTCGAGCCCGACGGCGAGACGATTCGCATGGCCCCGCCGTTCTCCGGCGTGCCGACGCAGCACCACGTGCTCGCCGGGAATCGCGACTACGTCGCGAACTGCGCGTGGGACGCGTTGGGAATCGTCGCGGCGCTGAGAGAGCCCGCGACCGTCATCTCCGAGTGCGCCCAATCTCGAGAACCGCTCGAGCTCGAGGTTGGGCCTGACGGCCCGGCGAAGAGTGACTGGGTGTTTCACTGCCTCGTGCCCGCGGCCCGGTGGTGGGTGGACCTCGTCTACACATGAAGCAACATGCTCTTCTTCCGGTCGGAAGAAATGGTGCGCGAGTGGTGCCAAGCCCGTGGCATCGAACCTCGCCCGATCGTGAGCATGCCGCAGCTCTGGGGGCTCGCGATGGCCTGGTATTCCACACGGCTGACGCCGGATGCTCGGCGACCGGGGCCGGCCGAGATGCGACAGATCTTCGCCCGCCTCGGCCTCAAGGAGCGCTTCTGGGATCCGCAGGCGGACACGTTCGGCGCCTAACGCCGTAGGTTTGGAGGCATCGATGCATCGGCTTCGGGTCTTCGGTGTTTCGAGCACTGCGCTAACCCTGGTCCGTTGCGCGTACATCGCCGCGTTCGTTGCGGCGTGCGATCGCGGACCCGACCGCGCCGCCACCCATAGCGGGGCGTCGGCGAGCGCCAATGTGGTCGAGGAGGCGCGTGCATTCATGGACGCGTACGCGCGCGACCTGCTTGGCGGCAACCGCGACGCGATCGTGGCTCGTTATGATCGAACCGGCGCGTACTTACTAGGGAACGGCCACAAGGAATTCAGCCCGTACGACTCCATCGCGGCGCAGTACCGCGGCGCCTCCTGGCAGCCGCCGGTGTCGTTCGCGTGGCGCGATCTGTCCTTCGAGCCTTCGGGGCCCGACGCCGTGGTCGTCGCTGGGCAGTTCGCCTGGGGCGCCGCTGCCGGTGCCCCATCGATGACTCTCTCGTACACGGCGCTGCTCCGCCGTCAGGACGGCGTGCTCCGAATTCGACTCGAAGACGAGTCGATCGATCCGGCGAGCCTGCCCCCTCGGCCCACCGGCGATTCCGTTCGCAAGCAATTATGACGTTCGATGTGACGCTCGAGGAGCCTCACATCGAGTGCTCGTTTCCAGCGGACGAAGCGACGGCAACCACGTGTCGAGAGCTGTTCGGTTCGTGAAAGCGGCGTGGCTCGCCAGGGAATGACGCCATACGACGATCTCAATACCGTGCTGCGCACGCTGGTCACAGGAGTCCAGCGGGCGTTAGGCAACACCTTCATTGGCGCCTATCTCCAGGGCTCGTTCGCCGTCGGCGACTTCGACGAAAACAGCGACGTCGACTTCATCGTCGTCACCCACGAAGAACTATCCGAGTCGCAGGTCGAGGCGCTTCAGATACTCCACGCGACCGTCTACGACCTCGAGTCCGAATGGGCGAAGCACCTCGAGGGATCGTACTTCCCCGCCGCAGTTCTTCGTGACGCCAGTCTGCGCGGCACTCCGCTGTGGTACCTCGATCACGGGAGCCGGTCGCTCGTGAGGTCGGATCACTGCAACACGATCGTCGTGAGGCAGGTGGTTCGCGAAACGGGCGTGAAGCTCGCGGGGCCGGATCCCGCGACGCTGGTAGATCCGATTCCAGTCGCAGCGCTTCGCGACGAGATTCGCGCGACGATGCTCGGATGGGGGCGTGAGATCCTCGCAAAGCCGGATGCGTGGGCCAACCGCTTCTACCAGGGTTACATCGTGCTCAATTACGCGCGCATGCTGCACGACCTCGTCGTCGGACATCCGGGGTCCAAGCGCGCGGGGGCCGAGTGGGCGAAGGCGAGGTTCGGTCCACCGTGGATCGACCTCATCGACAGCGCATGGGGCGGGCGGCCGAACCCGGCGGTGTCGGTCCGCACGCCCGCCGACCGCCAAGCGTTCACGCGAACACTCGAATTTCTCCGTCTGATCATGGCCGAAGCTGAACGGACGTAGGTGTCCGCACGCGCAATCGCGCAGCCTACTTCCGCTCCTTCGCCGACAGCAGCGTCAACGCGACGAGCCGTGACACGACGAGCGCCACGTACATGACCCCCGAGAACGCCTCGAGCATCACCAGGGAACGCGCGAACGGCGTGACAGGCATGATGTCCCGCTGAGTCCGACGCCGGACAGCACCGACATGCTCAGGAACATGAGCTCCATCCACGTTCGCTGACCCTGAGGATTGATCGGTGCACTGAAGCTTCCCGGGGCGACCGCCTCGCACGCGACGTAGGTGTATGCGAACCCCCACACCAGTAGCGTGAACGTCGCGCCGACCGCGAAGAGCTCGTCCGTCGTCGCGACCCAGTCCTGCATCATGTACGCGATCAGGCTTCCCGCGGCGTAGAAGTAAAATGCTGCCTCGAGCGCCGCGATGGCGACGGGGAGCGCCGGACGCGGGGAGACCGCCTCGATCACGAACAGCACGACTACGATCGCCGCGATGGCGAAGGCGAACCAGGTCGCCCACGGGGATTTACGCACGACGCGGACGGTGACGCCAAGGACGACCAGGCCGAACGCGGTGAGAAGGCCGCGTCCGCGTGGGGAGGCCTCCATCCACGGGGTAGAGGAGAATGCCGGCCAGCTGAACCAACAACAACCCGGCCGACGGAGTTCGGCGCAGGTACTCGAGGCTCAGCAAGCGGGCGGGTTGGACATGAACAGATTGTGGAGACTGGAGGCTGGGTTGGACAAGCCGCCGACCGCAGCCGGTCGCCAGGACCCTTGCGCATGAGGCCGGCTGCGCTAGCTTCGCCCTCAACCACCCGCACGGAGCGTCCGATGTGGAAGAAGCTGGCGGCAGTCTATGCCCTCGTCTCCACGGCGTGCACATCGTGGCAGACGCAGCGCGGACCTGTGCCCGGTGTAGTGGAGCAGAGCACCGCGAAGGGTGAAAACTTAGTCCGCGTCGACCTCACCTCCGGCGAACGCTACGAGATCTACGCGGCACGGGTCGTTGGCGACAGCATCATCGGGCGCAACACACCCACGGTGAAGGGGCAGACCCAGCGAATCGCCGTGGCGACGGCGGACGTCCGTAGCATATCCCTGCACAAGTTCAGCGCGGGTCGCACACTCGTTGCCGTCGCGGCGATCACGGTCGCAGTGGTAGCTCTGGTCGGCGCGGCGGCGTCGTCCGGGTCGTCGTCCTCCTCCTCCAACTCGTCGTGCGCTTCGGCGTAGCAGAGACGCGTCACCCGGCCAGCTGACGAACGAACGCGATCGCGCCAGCCACGAACGCGGCCCCGAGGTAGCCGAGCACTAGGCCGGGCCGCTTGAGCAGGCATCGGCTCTCGCGCAATCCGCCGCGGATCGCCCTCACATACGCCCAGAGGCCGAGCGCGCTCATGATCATCACGCACGCCGGGGGGCCGAGGAGCCACGCGATGAGCGCGACGGTCGTCATCGCGCAGAAGCGCACCGGGTCGAAGGTCCTGGGTTGCATCAGTCGGCTCCCACAGGCCCGGTGGCATGTCCCGCCACCGACACGCGCGACGCGCGGGACACCCGCGCGACCAGCTCCGACGGCTTCATCGCGGCGAGCGGCGACCAGGCCTGCACGGCGCAGAATGGAGCGCATTGGTGTGCGTCGCCGTCCTGCGTACCAACGTGGACGCAGCACTGAACCAGACGCTCTTCGATCATGGTATTGATGTCCATGAAGGGCTTCACGGTGATGCGCTTGATCCGCTCGGAGACGAGCTTCCGGAACGCGCTGCGGTTCCCGAGCATCGCTTGGCCGGCCATCCTGACGAGTGTGCTCAGCCCCAGGTCGCACGCCTCGCAGACGTCGCGGAAGATCTGCGCGAGCGAGGGATGCGTGAGCGACGTCCGCTCGCTGAACAGTCCGAGGAGCGCCTCCTTCACGAGCTCCCGGAGCTGTTTCGTGATCTGGGCATCGGCGATGCGGTTGGCGACGAGGTCAAGGTGTTGCTTCAGCGTCTCCTCTCCCACGAGACTCACCAGCGAGCGCCACTCACCGGTGTCGGTGCGAATCAGATAGCCAATGCTGCAGCAGTGTGGGTGCGAGCAGGGAAGGGCGGTGAGGTCGCGCCAGGTCACCAGCCCGTTCGTCTGCGGTCCCAGTCGCGCGAGCACGCCGCCGTGCGTCAGGCGCGCCATTGGGTCGAGCGTCGGCGCCCGTCCCGAGGTGAACTGCGGCTGGATGGACACGCCGCCGACGAACGGCGTCTCGAGCATGTAGCGGATGACGTCGCCGATCTCGTCGTCGTTGACACCTAACGACGCCGTCATCGTCAGCGTCGTGAACACACCGGCTGCGCTCAGGCGCTCGATCGCCTCGCGCTTGACGCGGCGCAGGTCCGCCGCGCGGTGGGCGCGGTGCGTCTCGAGACGGAAGCCATCGAACTGGAAGTAGGTCTCGATACGCGTGTTGTGGCGCTCGAAGAAGGCGACGAGCTTGTCGCTCCGGGCGATCTGGATGCCGTTGGTGTTGATGACGATGCGCTGAACCTCACGGTCCAGCAGCGCCTCGAGGAGCGGAATGAGGTCCGGGTGAATCGTCGGCTCACCCCCGCTGATCATGAGCACGTCGAGGCGGCCGTTCTCCCGCTCGAGGCGCGCGTCGACGTTCGCGAGCACCTGCTCGACCGGCACGAACCCGTGGAGACTCGGTGACGAGTCGGCGAAGCAGGTGGGGCAGGTGAGGTTGCACGCCGCGGTCACGTCCTCGAGCAGAATGCAGGTGTGCTGCGTCTGCATCTCGCCGAGTCCTCGGTTGTAGACCAGCGGGACCGGATCGAAGTTGCCTGGCGTGTCGGGAGCGTGAACCTTCGTGGGCGCCGTCCACTGCTCGAGCCAGCGCAGAATCTCGGGCTCCTCATCGTACAGCGTCGTTATGCGACCGTGGTCGGGGCAGCCACGTACCAGCCACGCCTTGCCGTCACGCTCGGCGAGGTACCCCGACAGCCGGCGCACGTTGGCGAGGTCCTGGCCCGGTGAGTCGGTGTGGCACTCCGGGCAGAACGCGGTCACGTAGCGCATCACGCGCTCATTGCGGAGCGGCATTCCAACGGGCATGGTGTCGCTGTGCCTCGAGGCGTTAGGCGGGAACGGTGCCGACGAGCGCGACGCGATGGCCGCGCCGGCGCCGGAGGAAGTAGACGGCAAGCGCAAGGGCGCCCGGGATCACGGTGAGCTGTGATCCGCTCAGGCCCAGGGCCATCGCCGGGCTGCCGCGGACGAACTCGACGAAGAAGCGGAACACGGCATACGTGAGAAGGAACGCCTTGAAGACGTCGCCCTCCGACATCCACGGCGCCGGCAGCGTGCGGCGCTTGGCGATGCGGAAGAGGATCCAGGCAGCAATGGCGAGGAATCCAGCCTCGTACAGAAACGACGGGTGCATGGCCGCGCCGCTCACGCAGGCGGCGCAGTCGCGAATGCGCATCGCGGCGTCGGCGGGCACGCGCACGCCCCACGGCAGCGTTGTCACGGTGCCGGGACGCTCGGCGAGAAAGCACCCGATCCGTCCGATCGCCATGCCGAGCGCAGTGCCCGGAATCAGGAGGTCGCCTGTATGTCGCCGGTACCCGATGAATCGCTTCGTGAGCACGACTCCGACGTACGCACCCGCGAGCCCGGCGAGAAGGCTCTTCGCGCCGTACGAGAAAAAGCCACGGAGCGTCGGCTCATGCGCTTCCCACAGGTAGCGAAGGACGAGACCGTACCGCGACAGAATCGCCGCGCCCATGAGGCCGCCGGCGATCACGGTCAGAAAGTCCTGGTCGGCCCGTCCGGCGCGCACGGCCATCGACCACGACACCGCGAGCGCGACCGCGATCCCGAGGGCGACGAACACGGCATGCGAGTAGATGACGTACGCGCCCGCGTGAACGAGGATTGGTCGCATGCGCTCGACGGTAGGACCGGGCTAAGGAGCGCTTCGAGACTACGGCGGAAGCAGTTACCGTAGATGAATGCCACTCTGACACAACGAACGTCTGGTGCGTGAAGAGGCTGCTGGACGCGCAAATATGCAGCGACCTCGACCTTATGCAAAGGAAGCTGTAACGCCGGTCGAGAATTAGTTCAGCTTATTGCGTAAACTGAACTAGATCGGCATATTAGTTCAGGATACGCATTAAATTGAACTACATATCGGTCGCGTTCCGCCTTGGAGCTCGGCCTCTCTCACATGCCTGGCCGACTCATCCAGCTCACTTGGGCGCATGACCCTACCATATATGCCCCCCCGAAGTACAAGCGGGCGTGCGCGTACGCGGCGTTCGTGCCGGACCCGATCACCGCGATGTCGTTCAGCCTGGAGGCTACGGTCGCCGGTCTGGTGTCCGAGGCCGAACACCTGATTCGCAGCCTCAATGACAAGGCGCGGCCGGCGCTCGCTCCCATGGCGCGGCTGCTCCTCCGAACCGAGTCGATTGCCTCTTCCAAGGTGGAAGGGATGCAACTGGGTGCTCGCGAGCTCGCACGCGCTGAAGCTCGCGTGGAGTCTGGGCAGAAGGCGAGCGCGCTGGCGATCGAGATCCTTGCGAACATCGATGCGATGGCGCTCGCCGTGGAGGAAGCATCGATCACCGGCCGTTTCGGCGTTGGCGAGATCGTGGCCATCCACCAGCGCCTCATGGAGCGCGCCGAGAACCGCGCCGTAGCTGGGAAGATCCGCGCGCGGCAGAACTGGGTCGGGGGAAACGACTACAATCCGTGCGGCGCCGACTTCGTGCCGCCTCCGCCGGAGCACGTGAGGCCGCTGCTCGACGATCTCTGCGAAGCCATCAACGACGATCGCCTCCCGCCAATCGTGCAGGCGGCGCTGGTGCACGCCCAGTTCGAGACGATCCACCCGTTCGACGACGGCAACGGTCGCACCGGACGCGCACTCATACACGTTGTGCTCCGTCGTCGTCGCGTCGCGCCCGAGTACCTCCCGCCCGTGAGCGTCGTCCTGGCAGCCGCGAAGGAGCGCTACATCGAAGGTCTCACCGCCTTTCGCGGGGACAGCGTCGGCGCGTGGGTCGAACACTTCGCCGGTGCCGCGGCACGTGCGGCGCATCTCGCGCGCACGTACGTCGACGCGGTCGAGGCGCTCATGGAAGACTGGCGCGCACGACTCTCTGCATCGCCGTTCGCACCGCGAGCCGGTGCTGCGGCGTGGGCGATCATCGATGTGCTCCCCGCGCATCCGATGATCACGGCGCCCGTGGCCGTCGCTGCCACCGATCGGGCGAAGGCAGCCGTCTATCACGGCATCGACCAGCTCCAGACAGCAGGCGTGCTCGTCCCGCTATCCGAGTCTCGGCGCAGCCAGGCCTGGGAGGCGGCGGGATTGCTCGACATCATCGCGGCGCTCGAGGCGGTCGCCTCGCCTAACGAAGGATGAAAGCAGGAGTCGACGATTCAGGACGCGTTAGGCGTCCGACGACTCCGTCCCCGGCTCTGGTCCCTGAATCCGATCACGCGGTGCCTGAGCGATTGGCAGCGGTGCTGCCGTCTGCGGCACGCCCAACACCACCGTGTTCCCAGACTGCTCGCCCACGACCTGCAGAAGCCGGAGCTGCATCAACGCCGGATTGTCCGACACGAGCCTCGCGGCATTCGCCAGGCTCCGGAGCGCGGCCGTCTCGCCACGCGCACGCTCGAGCGCGGCCAGTCCTTCCTGCCGCGCCTTCGTCACCTGCGTGAAAAGCTTCTTGAGCTCCCCAGGCAACGTCAGGTCCTTCATGTCGGCCTGCATCAGCTCGAGGCCGAGGCGCGCGGCGCTGGCCTTCGCCGCCTCGGTGAGCTGTGCCGCCATCCCCGGACGCTTCTCCAGCAGCGCATCGATCGGCTCGGCCGAGATGAGCCGGCGAAGCGCGAGCTGCAGCTCGGTGTAGAGCGCGCCCTCGTAGTTGGCCTGCGCGTTGATGGCGGCGACGGGGTCCGCGATTCTGTACTGGGCGACGAGACTGACCTTTACCGCGATGCCATCTGCGGTGAGGACCTCCTGGCCGGGAACGGCCGCAATGCGCGGGCGCACGTCCACCTTCACCACCGTGCGCGATGGCGTCCAGAGCCAGTACTCACCCGGCTCGAGCAGCTGGCGGAACTTGCCGGCCACATACAGCAGGCCGCGCTCGTACTCGAACACCGTGATCTTGCGCAGCCGGCCGCGCACGTAGAGCGCCGCGATGGCTGCGACGAGCAGCGCAATGAGGAGTTGCGTCATGGCGAGAGCGTTAAGCACGAGAACCCCGCCTCGGCCCGCCCGAACGACGTCGCGGAGGTCTGAACCTGCAGAGCGACGACGCCCGTGCGCTTTCGCGCCGGCGGGCCGAGACAGAGCAGGAGGGAGTCGAACCCGTTAGGGACCATGGGGGGCAACACGCAGGACCGCGAGGACTACGTCGACGCGGCTGCTTCCATCTCCCGCCCCTGAACCTACTGGGCGCCGCCGTAATGATCCATATCCTTCCGTGTCCCCTCTCGGCCTGTCCCGATCGGTGGCAAAGGTGGCAGACGCCATGGCCGACGCTCAACGACGTAATCGCTGGGCTGGTGGCCAGTCCATGGCGCGTTAGGCGACACGTTCGTCGGCGCCTACCTCCAGGGCTTCTTTGCGTCGGCGACTTCGACGAGCACAGCGACGTCGATTTCATCGTCGCGATTCGGATGGAGCTGTCCACCGTGCAGGTCACATCGACCGCGCATGGGGCAGCCGCCCGAACCCCGCTGCTCACCCCGGCGATTGGTTCCGAAGGGTCGAGATTGCTGGCGCGGCGCTTGTAGGACCGCTGGGCAACGCCGATCGATCGGCAGACGAGTAGTGGCACCGCACAATCGATGCTTCGCCGCACCCATCGCGCCGTTCGCCGCGACTGCATTGCCAACGCTTCGTACGCCGTCCCAAGCTGGCACTTGAGCCAAACTCCGACCGACTCTCGCGGAGGTCTTTGTGCGTAGTTCCCAGTTCGTGCCATGCGTGGCGGTCGCGGTGAGTACCGCAGTGCTCGCCTGCTCGGATCAGCGAAGCCCCACAGAAAGTCGCGAAGTCGCGCCGTCGTTCCACTCGAGCCAGAATGCGCAGGCCGGCGCGCCGTTCGGATTCACCGACGGCTGGCAGGACGGCAAGACGGTGACGTTCTTCTATCACAAGCCGTTCTTCTGTGCCGAGCCGCCCGCCAGCGGCGCGCCGAGTCTCTGCGAGGTCGGCGAGGACGGCACCGTGGATCCGCGCCCGGGCAAGATCCCGGTGCTGTACGTGATGACTCCAATCGGTTTCCGCCCTGCCGACGCGACGCTCCAGTGTCCGATCGTCGGCTCGTGCATCAATCACCCGTCCACGATCGACCTCTCGCGCGTGTTCGGGCCGGGATCAGCCAACGTACCTCTGCCCGCGCACAGCCACATCATCGACTCGAGCCTCCCCGAGTCGCAGGCGAACGGCGGGCAAGCTGGGTGGTGGGAGCTCGAGGTGATCGGCGTGTCCGACCCGGCGGTCTGGAACGAGGTCGTCGCCGGGAAGAGCCTGGCCACGGTGCGTGCACTCCAGACTCGCGGCGCGGCGATCACGGACGACATCCCCACGAATGCGTACCTCTTCTTCGGGGTGCGGCCGAAGACCTGAGGGGACACGTGAGGCGGGGAATGACGGCGGTGGCAGGGGGAGCGCTGGTATGCGTCGGAGCGTGGCTCCCATGGCTCTCCCTCTTCGCCGGGCTGCATTCGTATTCCGGGATGTTCGGCCTCTACGGGCGACTGCTCTTCGCCGGAGGGGTGCTGGCCGTTGCCGGTGGAGCCGCGATGCTCGTGCGATCGGACCGTTGGCTGCGTCCTGGTGTTGGGGCTCTCGGGCTACTGCTTTCGATTTTCACGAGTTGGCTCCTGCTGGGACTCCGCTCGACCACGCGAGCGTTGCGCGGGCATCCAGTGTTGATCGCGCGCCCGGGCCCCGGTCTCTTCGTCGCGCTCGTGGGTGCGCTCACGGTCGCCGGAATCCTGATGCCAGCGCTTCGCGGGCCTGCGACGGCCGGGCATGATCACGAATGAAGGCGGCTCACTCGGGCGGACTACGTCAGGTCCGCGGCGAAGTGGCCGGAGCCCGGCGTGGGCCGCCTAACGCTCGACGTGCCGTTCGCCGGACGGAGATAGCCGTTCGCCGTCACCGGCAGTGCCTTCACCGTGATCTGCATGCGTGAGCAGTGTGGGTGACGACGAGCCGCCGAGCCGTTAGGCAGGTCCGATGCCTGACCAACGGCGGGTTGCCTCCGCGTGGTCGCTTTGCAACCCTTGACCCCAGTCAGCAAGAATGGGGGGGAGCAGTGGCACACGCCGAACGGATCCTGATCGTCGGTGGCGGTATCGGCGGCCTGACCCTGGCCGCGGCGCTTCGGCGTCATGGCTTCACGCCCGAGCTCATCGAGCACAACCCGGTCTGGCGGACCATTGGCGCCGGGATGGCCATGCAGCCCAATGGTGTCCGCGTCCTCCGCGCGCTGGGGCTCGGCGCCGCGGTCGAGCGGGCGGGAACAGTCATCCGGCACTGGGACTACTGCGACCAGCGGGGCAGCGTGCTCGCCGAGACGGACCTCGAAGCATTGTGGGGCGACGTCGGGCCGTTCATCGGAATCGCGAGCGCGGACCTGCAGCGCCTGTCCGTAGCCGCCAGCGCAGATGTCCCGACACGACTGGGCACCTCGATCGAATCGTTAGGTGTCGGCGACGACGGGGTATCGGTCGTGCTCAGCGACGGATCGACGAAAACCTACGATCTCGTTGTCGGTGCGGACGGGATCGGGTCCACGGTGCGCCAGCTCGCGGTCGATCCGACGCCTCCGGTCTACGGCGGACAGATGGTGTGGCGAAGTCTCGCACCCATCCGCCCGCGCGGTTTGCGCAAGCTGCAATTCCTGCTCGGCGACGGATGCTTCTTCGGCCTCTGTCCGGTCGGCGATGGGCAGACGTACGGCTTCGGCAGTGTCGCGGGCCCTCGCATCATCGATCCGGTCGAAGGACGGCTCTCGAGGCTGCGCGAGCGGTTCGCTCGATTCGGCGACATCGTCCAGCAGTACCTCGGCGCACTCCAGCGCGACGATCAGGTCCACTGCTCGCCTGTCCAGTGGGTGGCCCAGGAACGCTGGCACCTGGGCCGCGTCGTCCTCATCGGCGACGCGGCGCACGCGAGCTTGCCCATGATGGGGCAGGGTGGGTCGCTGGCCGTCGAGGACGCCTACGTTCTCGCGGAGTCGCTTCGCTCGGCCGAGACGGTTCGGCGTGCTCTCGTCGACTACGCCGAGCGGCGGCGCAGGCGCGTGCGGTGGGTTCGGCAAGAGAGTCAGTTGGCCGGGGCCAGTCTGCGCTTACCGGTTCCGATTCGGAACGCGGCGCTCCGTGCCTGCGGGTGCGAGATGATGCGGCAGCGGTTTCGGCCGCTCGTCGAGGCCCCGTGACGGGTCGACCGAAGTGAGAGGGAAAGGGCCAAGCCTCGGTTTATCCTCGTAGACGCATGCGCCAGCTCGCTGCCGCCTCTTCCGGCGAGCGGCGCAGGTGTTTCGATATTGCGCTCGGCCCTGACCTCAAGATCCACGTGCTTTACCTATTCGGCCCCCTCGCATTCGCGGTCGCCATCGCACAGGCACCGCCTAACGGCGACGACCCGCGCACCGTCGTCCGCGCCGCCACGCGAGCGGTCGAAGGAGACAGCGTACCCCGCGTGCGTGAGCGCCTCTCCGCGCGCGCCCACCGCAACCCTAACGACCGCGCTGCCCTCCTCGGCCTCGCGACGCTCGCGCGGCTCCGCTACGACTACCCCGCAGCCGAGAGCACCTACCGGCGCCTCCTCGGCCAACTCGGCGATCGCTACTCGCTGTACGCGCACCTTGGACTCGCCGAAGGGTTCGAGGCGCGCAGCTTCAGGCAGGCGTCGCGGCCGGAATTCGAGCGAGCCCGCGACGCCGCACGACAGCTCGGCGACGGCATCGCCGAGGGCGAGGCGCTCGTGTTCCTCTCGATCATTCGCGGGCGGCTCGAGGGCGTGCGCATCGCCGAAGCACTGCTCGACACCGCCGCGCGCGTCGTCCCCGACACGGCGCTCGATGTGTGGTCGCTTCTCCGCGGCCGCCGCGCGGTCGCGCTGGCACTTCGCGGGCGCGCGGCGGACGCGTCTCGCGAGGCAGAGGCGAGCGTCGACCTCGCCCGGCGCGCGCGAGATCCCAGCATCGAGGCCGACGCGTTCCGCATCGTCGGGCAGATCCTCCAGTACCGCGGGCAGTGGGACTCGGCGCTCGTCGCGCTGCGCCGGTCGCAGGACCTCTACCAGCGAGCCCGCAACCGAAGCGCGCTCGCCACGTCTCTCATCTGGCACGCACAGGTGCTCGGGGGACTCGGGCGGTACGGCGAGGAGCGCGAGGTGATGCAGCGCGCGCTGGCCGAGGGCGAAGCGACGCACAACCCGGCCGCGAAGGCCAATGCGCACCGCGCGTTCGCCGTATTGGCTCAGATGCTCGGCGACTGGCCCGCCGCCGTGATGCATCTCAAGCAGTCCGCCGCCCTCTCGGCCGCGAGCGGCGATTCGTCCAGCGTGCGGGTCACGCGAAAGTTCCTGGCGAACGTGGCGCTCGCGGCGGGCGACCTCCCGGCCGCCAAACGACTCACGTTGGATCAGCTCGCGTGGTCACGTGCGACCGCGGATCACATGAATCAGTACGAGGCATACCAGACGCTTGTGGGCGTCGCCATCCGAGAGAAGGACTGGCCGACGGCCGTCCGGGCACTGGCCGACGCACGACAGCAACTGCCTTTCATTCCTGGCGAGGTGTACGGCGCGTGGCTCACGCACGCCGAGGCGCGGATGGCACTGGCGCGCGGCGACCTCGCGTCCGCCGAGCGTCTCCTGCGCGCGTTCCTCGAGTCGAAATCGAAGGCCCTGACGGGCGACACCCGGTTCGACGCCCGCGTCCGGCTCGCCGACGTCTACGCGCGGCGTGGCGACGTCGCACGAGCGGAGCGCGAGCTCACGACCGCGACGCAGGACATCGAGAGCTGGCGCGCGGAGCTGTCCGACGCCGAGCTCCGCGCGCTCGCGTTTCAGGTGGCGGCGACGGAGGCCGCGGCGGCCACCGAGCCCACGGCGTTGGCGGCCGGTACGGCGCGCGTGCTGGCCGCGCTCGCGGGCGGAGGGCGCGTGGAGTCGGCGTTCTCCCTCGCCGAGCGGTGGCGGGCGCGAGAGCTCGTGGACCGCCTAACGCGCGTGGCGGCGCTCCGTGTTGCCGAGCCCGGGTCACTCATGCCCCCGGCCCCCGCGACGGCAGCGGCGCGGACGGCCGCCGAGGTCGTGGCCGGCATCCCCGACGACCGGACCGCGCTGGTCGAATACGTCGTGGCCGACGGCGCGCCGATCACGGTGTTCGTCGTGCAGCGGAGCGGTGTCTCGGCGCGCGTGCTGCCGGCGGTCGACTCGCTGGGCGCCGACGTCAGGCGATTCACGGCGCTCGTCGAGAGCGGAATCGACGCGCCGCCGTTCGGACGCCGGCTCGGCGCCACGCTCGTGGATCCGGCGCTCGCGCTGCTCGATGCTCGGGTGACGCGCATCATCGTGGTCCCGGACGGTCCGCTGCACCGGCTTCCGTTCGACGCGCTCCGCGCGAGTGACGGCAGATACCTGCTCGAGCGTTACGCGTTAGGCTACGCGCCGTCGGCGTCCGCAGTGCTGACGCTCCAGCGCCGGCGGGCCGCGCCGCCCGCCACGCCACCGGTCCGGCTGCTCGCGTTCGGCGACCCGGTGGTCGGCCCGGTCGCGCGCGATACCGCCGATGCCGCCAGCGCCGAGTTTCTCGCGGCCCGCGCTGCCGGCGCGCTGGGGCGCCTAACGGGCGCTCGCCGCGAGGCCAGGCTCGTCGCGCGTTATGCGCCTGCCGCCGACGTTCGCGTCGGCCGAGACGCGAGCGCGCCGTTTCTCAAGCACACCGATTTGCGCCCGTATCGAGTGCTCCACTTCGCCGCGCACGCGGTGGTCGACGAGCGGTCGGTGACCGGCACGGCACTCGTGCTGGCGCCAAGCACTGGCGAGAGTGGATTCGTGGGCGCGGGCGACCTCGCCGCGCTGCGGCTCGACGCGGATCTCGTCGTGTTGTCCGCGTGCCGCTCGGCGGGCGGTGTGGTGGTCGGTGGGGAAGGGATGCAAGGGTTGACGTCACCCCTTCTAGCGGCGGGGGCGCGCTCGCTCGTCGCCACGCAGTGGCGCATCGATGATCGCGAGGTCGTGCCGGTGGTCGACGCGTTTTACGCCGCGCTCGCGAGCGGGCAACCGGTCATCGAGGCGTTGCGCACGGCCAAGCTCCGGGCGTTGGGCGAGGGGCGGTCGCCGCGGGCGTGGGCGGCGTTCTCGGTGATTGGCGATCCGCTGGTGACGGTACCCCTGCGAACGCCGCCCGTGCACTGGTGGTCATCGCTCGGTCGTTGATTCGGCGCCGACGTCAGCGTGCAGACCGTCTCGACCACGCGTTGGACAAGTCGACGCGCGTGACCGCCAAGCATTATTGGCGGGAGAAACAGGACAGGCGGCAGTCATCCCACACCCATCCCTCGCGAAACGGCAACGCGGCCCTCATACTCCCAGCCACGCGACCACGAAGCCCGAACTCGCATGCTCCGGACACTGGGTCTGACAGGTACATTGACGCTGGCGTTTGCCAACGCGACGGTCATTTCGAGCGACGCGCGGATGTCCCCAACGCGTCTCGAGCCGACGGCCGCTTTCTCCACGGCGCCTGACTGCGGCCCCGAGATCGCGAACCTCGGCGCACTTGGCGACGCGCCGATGATTCTGCTCGGCGAGCTGCACGGACTGGAAGCTGTTCCCGCCTTTGCCATCGACCTGGCCTGTCGACTCGCCGCGAACGGCAAGCCGGTATTGCTGGCGCTGGAAATTCCGCGACAGGAACAGGATCACATCGACGCCTTTCTCGCGTCGAAAGGAGGAGCGCCTAACGAAGCCGCACTCCTTGATGGTCCCTTCTGGCGCCGCGAGTTTCAGGACGGGCGCTCGAGTCGCGCCCGCCTCGCGATGCTCGACGCTGCACGCGCTCTCCGTGCCAAGGGGCTGCCGCTCCGCGTGGTTGCGGTCGACGATGCCGAAGTCCCGGGCACGGCGCGCGATGAAGTTATGGCATCAGCCCTGCTTGCGGCGAGGAAGCCGGGCGAGACCGCAGTGCTGCTCGTTGGTGACCTCCACACCCGCACGAAGCCCGGCGCTCCCTGGAATCCGAACATCGTCTGGGCCGGCGTGCACGTTCGCGCGCGGGAGCCGAGGCTCGTGTCGCTCGACAACCGATTCGTAGCCGGCGAGGCATGGGTGTGCACAGGAAACGCGCCGAGCGATTGCGGGATCAAGACCGTCAAGGGCCGCGGTCGTGCAACGGCCTTTGGCATCGAGCGATTCGCCGCAACCGATTCCATCGGCTTCGACGGACTGTTCGACGTGGGTCCCGCGACCGCTTCGCTCCCCGCGCGCGACGACACGAGGATACCTCGCAAGTAGTCGAAAGGCCGCGCGTCATCCCGTCCGCTCACCGCAACGGGACGTTCAGGCGAGACGTCCGCCCGCCGCGCCGATGGTGGAGGGGCCTGACGCCCTCGACGCGGCGACGTACGGTGCCGAGCTCTACTTGTTAGGCGGCGTGATCGTGTAACCCTGCGACACCAACACGGGCATGTTGTCGAAAGCCCCCCACGACTCCACCGTCTTTCCGCCAGCGATGCGGTCGATGGCAATCCCGTTCATCGCGAGCTGCTTCTTCGTCGTCTTGTGCGTACCGACGACCCGCCATCGCGTGATGATGCGATCGCCGTGAGGCAGCTGTTCGAGAATCGTTCCCTTTATGTCGGGGTACTCGGTGAACACGTTCCGCAGGAACGCGTATGTGGACGCGTGCGTTGTGACGGTATCACCGGCGGTGCCGTGGTCCGTGTACGACGGAACCTGGCACCGAGCCACGGCAGTCGTGTCGTGACGGACCCAGATGTCCTCGAAGCACTTCCGCGCGACGGCGAGGTCCGCGCCCTGCGCGGAGGCGCGCGGCGCCACGAACAGAATCGATGCTGCGGCGAGTAGACGTAACGCGCGGCCAAAACGAGACCAGCAGGCTGGTGCGAGCATGCGACTCTCCTGATGAGGGTCTTGCAGGCTTCGGATCTCGGTGGGCCCGCGCCGGCTCGCCGAGCCGAGTGATAAGGTACACGTGGTGGCTCCGAGGAGCGACCCGGGCGCCGTGTGCGCCGACGTCCACAAGGCGCAGGCGACGCTCCGAAAAAGCCGGGCACCAACGCCCGCTGGGTGGTCGTCGCTCGGTCGTTGAGTCCGCGGCGTGCCTCCCTAGATTGAGGTAGGAATGAAAGCACGCTTCGACGCCGGCACCGACGTCGCCATGATCGGCGCATGGGACCTGGACCGCGGCGCACAACCATTCTCGGCCGAGGAGTACAAGCAGCTCTCAGCCACGCTGGACGCTGACGCCGAGCAGGGACACCTCTTCGTCCTCCACACCGGCGCCGACGGCGGCGGACCAGTCGACGTGTACATCGACGAGCCCGTCCCCGCCGAGACCGTCGCGCGCCTAACGCCGCTCGGCGGTGAGCTCGTTCTCGCGCTCCCATCCGGAAAACTCATGGTCGACGGCGTCGAGTACTATCGTGCCCGGAAGCCGGACCCGGCCCAGGCGAGTCGCGCCATCAGCGTTCCGACCGGCGACTATCTCCTCCGTTGCTACACGCCGAAGGACGCCGAGCAGGATGTCACCCCTCGGTCGGAGCACGAGCTCGAGGCGATCGTCGGCAAGAACGAGCTCCGATACTACGAGCGAGTCACGCGCGGCGGGTGCGTCATCGGTCTTCTACTGTTATTGCTGTTCCCCATCCTCGGACCGTTCGCTGGTTGGCGGATCGCGTTCGCCACGACAGTCGTAGCCGCGCTCGGGTTCTTCTACGTCCGCGAATGGGCGCTGCGAAGGAACCCACGGTTCGCCCGGATCCGTGAGGCGGTCACCACGTTTCGACTCCAGGGACAGGATCCCACGTTCGTCCTGGAGCTTCGCCAAATCCAGGATCGCGCAGGACTTAAGGGTGCGTCGGTATCGCTGACGTAATGCCATCGCTGGCCGCCGCCAGCCAGACGCTGCCGTGTTTGCCTTCCGGCGCGCGCGGCGACAGGATTCATGTGTCATCCCGGTTCGAGGCAGTAGTTCATGTCAGACGAGCGTCGTTACACGGACGACGAGGTCGCCGCGATCTTCGAGGCTGCCTCCACGCCCGGCGCGCCGCGTGAAGAACCCGCGGATCCCGCGTCGCCCAGGGGCCTAACGCTGGCTCAACTGCAGGAGATTGGACGCGAGGTAGGCATCGCGCCCGAACGAATCGCCCAGGCCGCCGTCGCGCTCGAGCAGAGGCGCCCGCCGCTCCCGCGGCGAACCGATTTCGGCATGCCCGTATCCGCCTCACACATCGTCGAGATTCCTCGGTCACTCACCGACCGCGAGTGGTCGATGGTGCTCGCAGACCTCCGCGAAACGTTCGGCGCGTGGGGCAGGGAGATCTCCGAGGGCGAGACACGCCAGTGGTGGAACAACAACCTCCACGCCGTCGTCGAGCCCACGCTGACCGGCTACCGCCTGCGACTCGGCACGCTCAAGGCTGACGGCTTCGCCATGAACCGCGTCGGCATGTTCGGGATCGTGATGAGCTTTTTCGTCGCCTTCGCGCTGGGCGGCGATGCCGCCGCCACGCCCGGCGTACTGGCGATAGGCAGCATGGGGGCCGCCGCGTTCGCGTTCAATGCGCTCCGCCTGCCGAAATGGGCACGCCTCCGCGAACAACAGATGCAGGCGATCGCCAACCGGACGCTCGCGCTGATCTCGTCGACGGGGAGATCGGACGCGGGCTGATATCAGGCGATCGCCGATCCGCAGGCCGCCACGGACGGTCCGATCAGAGTGATCGACGAGTCCGGCGAAGATTACTTGTTCCCCAGCCGGCTGTTCGTCGCACTCGAGCTCCCAGCGACGGTGCGGCGAGCGCTGGCGATTTAGCTAGCGCCGGGCGGATGCTCCGCCCCGATCTCGGTATGGCAAAATCGCCATACCGACCGCATTAGTGACCTGCAGCCCGACCCAACGCACGAAGGTGCGTTGAATTTGGAGTCGTTAGGCTACGCGCGTCTAGGCCGGCACGAGCGCGCACCGATTGTCGCGACCCACAGGTCGCTCTAGGTTACGCCGCGTCGTTTCCGACGCATGCCTCTCACGAACCCAACACAGGTAAGAAGTGAACGAGCTACCCAGACCGCGCCGGATCGTGATCGGCGCGAGGGCACACGCCGAGCTGGCGGAGCGACTCCGTGCCGCTCGCCCGGATCTCGAATTCCGTGGGAGCCCGACCGCGCAGGTCACCGCCGAGTCCCTCGCGTGGGCGGACACCTACGTCGGCTTTCTGCGACCCCAGCTGCCGACGATGGGCAGCGTCCGATGGGTGCACTGCACCGGTGCGGGCGTCGATGCATGGCTGCACCCTAACGAGCTGTCACGCGACATCCTCCTCACGAGAACCTCGGAATCGTTCGGGCCCTACATCGCGGAGTGGGCGCTCGCGCGGGCGCTCGCCATCAGGCAACAGCTCCTCGACCTCGCCGAGCGCCAGCGCCAGCACGAGTGGGCGCCACGTGATGTCGGGTACATCCGCGGGTCGCGTGCGGTCGTCGTCGGCACGGGTGACGTCGGCTTCCACATCGCGCGGCTCTTTGCGGCGTTAGGCGCCGAGGTGCATGGGGTGTCGCGATCGGGGAATGGTGACCCGGCGGCGTTCAAGGCCACGTCGAAGGTGTCGGCGCTCCGCACGGTCGTGGCGAACGTCGACTGGCTCATCGTCACGGTGCCGCTCACGCCCGAGACGCGTGGACTCATCTCGCGCGATGTGCTGAGCGCGTGCCGAGGTGCCGTGCTGATCAACGCGGGGCGCGGCGCGACAGTAGACGAGGCAGCCATCCCGGAGGCGCTCGAGAAGGGATGGCTCGCCGGCGCGGCGCTCGATGTGTTCGCGGTGGAGCCGCTGCCCGCCGATTCGCCGTTGTGGGATGATCACCGCGTGATGATCTCGCCGCACATCTCAGGGCTGACGACCGCCGAGGGGGCGGTCGCCGGGTTCCTCGAGTGCCTCGAGGAGATCGAGCGCGGACAATTGCCAGCTCGGACGGTGGATCGGGATCGCCAGTATTAGGTCGCTGGTTGCCAGCGGCGGGCGACAGTCCGCGCGCGGCGAGATGTCGAGCCTTCGCGATGTCTGGCGTGAGCGGAGGAAGAACCGGGACCTGTCCGTCCAATATCTTAGTGCCGCCGACGTCGAGGTGGATTCTCGGAAGTGATTTCATCGCCGCGGCGCGATCAACCCCGGGTTCGGTAGCAGGCCACCACACACCTCTCGATCGGGACCAGGGACATGTCGCGTTCGGTCACGCCTGGCTTGCGCGCGTCGATCGGCTCCCTAGCTTCGTTCGCTGGGCCCGCTACTCCACCGACACCGCCGCCGCCCTTCTGGCTTGGAACGGGACCGGACACCGTGACCAGTTCGCCACTCGCCACTGGCGCATCGCTCGGTGAGTACCAGCTCCTCGACGAACTCGGGTCGGGCGGGATGGGCGTGGCCTACAAGGCATTCGACACGCGCCTCAAGCGAACCGTCGCGGTGAAGACGCTGCACCAGGCGTTGAGCGACGTCCCCGCCATCAAGCGTCGCCTCCTGCGCGAGGCGCGCGCGGCCGCGGCGCTCGCGCACCCGAACATCTGCACGGTCCACGCGATCGACGAAGCGGATGGGGTGCCCTTCATCGTCATGGAGTACGTCAAAGGGCGCACCCTCGCGGATGTCATCGCCGAAGGCCCCATGGATCCGCTGGAGGTGACAGCCCTCGCCGTTCAGGTGGTCGACGCGCTTGCCGCCGCGCACGCGAAGGGGATCGTCCATCGCGACATCAAGCCGGCCAACATCATGGTCACCCACGACGGGCAGGTGAAGGTGCTCGACTTCGGCCTTGCCGCGCCCGTCGTGACGGATCAGGACATCCCGATCCCGCTGACGGCCAGCACCGTGGGGCACTCGCTCGCCGGCATCCAGGGGACTGTCGGGTACATGTCTCCGGAGCAGCTCGAGGCACTTCCAGTCGATGGACGCACGGACATCTTTTCGTTAGGCATCGTGCTCTACGAGCTCGCGACCGGCCGAAACCCGTTCATCGGGCCCAACCCGATCGTTACGGTCGCGCGCGTGCTGTCAGCTGCCGCCCCACCCATACGCGATCGCATACCGGATTTTCCTCCGCACCTGGACCGAGTCATCCAGCGTTGCCTGGCGAGGCCCCTCGAGGAACGGTACGCGACCGTGGCGCAGTTGCAGACCGACCTGGCGCACGAGACGACGAAGTCGCTCTGGCGCCGGCGCGACGTGAAAGCGATGCCGTCCGTTGCGGTGCTGCCGTTCGCGAGTGTTTCCAGCGACCCCGACGATGCGTACCTCGCCGACGCGGTGACGAGCGAGTTGACGTCACAGCTCGCGCAAGCGGGTGACCTGCTCGTGATCTCGCGAACGTCGAGCATGCGCTACAAGGACACGCGTCGCGACGTTCGCGAGGTGGGCCGCGAGCTCGCCGTTCGCACGCTCGTCGAGGGCTCCCTTCGCGTTCGAAGTGGCGTCTGCCGACTCACGACAAACCTGATCGATGTCGAAACCGGCTTCCACCTGTGGGCGGAAACGTTCGAGGCCAGCGTCGACGAAATTCCCCAGATGGAAGCCGATGTCGTCAGGCACGTCACATCGGCGCTCAGCGTCCCGCGCGGCGCGCCCGGTCCGTTCACCGCTGTCTTCCGCGCGAATCGTGCTGCGCTCGAACCATACCTGCGCGCGCTCCACGCCTACCACAAGTTCACGAACGCCGACAACCTCGTGGCGATCGAACAGCTGCATCGCGCGATCGATCAGGATCGGTCGAACGCCCGCGCGCACGCTTTGCTCGCGAGCGCGTGCCTGGCACGCGTCGAGCGGGGGTGGGAAACCGACGTGCCACGGTGGCTCGCGCTGGCGCTGCAGGCAAGCGACGATGCACTGAGGATCGACCCACGCAATTCGGAGGCGCATTCCGCACGCGGATTGATCGCCTTCTTCGGCAAGCAGAACGCCGAAGCCGAAGCGAGCGTCCGAGAGGCGTTGCGCGCCGACGGCAACAACGACATCGCCCACGACCTGCTCGGGCGCATCCGATTCGCGCGAGGCGAGTTTCTCGGCGCGATTTCCGCCTATCGTGACGCGTTGACGATCAATCCGTATTACGTGTGGTGCCTGAACGACCTCGCCTGGGCGCTGATGCTGACTGGCGAAGAGGCAGAGGCCGAGGCGACACTCGAACGAGTGCTGGCGCTGAGTCCCGGGGATGAGGGCGGTCACTGCGGACGAGCCGCCGTGCTCCACGTGCGCGGCCATCCACGCGAAGCGCTGCGCGAGATCCGGCAGGCCCAGGCGGCGAACCCACGATATCCCTGGGTCCTCCAGCTCCTACCGCCGATTCTGGCGAAGAACGGTCACCACGACGAGGCGTTAGGCCTCGTGGACGCAATGGCCGCGCACCCCGAGAGCGCCTATTTCGGCCACGCGGGTCGCGGCCTCGTCGCGATCGAGATGGGCGACCGCACCGGAGTCGAGGAGAGTGTCAGACATGCCATGGAGATCGAGCCGTTCTACTCGGCGATCAATCTGAGCTACGCCACGCTGTACGACTCGGCTGGCGAAACCGCGATCGGCGCCGACTGGGTGCGTAAAGCTGTTCGTGAAGGGATTCGACTCGTGGAGGTGAACGACTGGCACCCCACATTGAAGCGGTTGGCGGGTCACGCAGGGCTCACTTTCGCGAGGAGCGACCATGGCTAGCACACCATCCCACGGGCAATTCCTGCTGCTGCTGCGGGTGACGGGCGTGAAGGAGCCGGATATCGACAAGTTGGCGAAGCGGATACACGACGCGTACATGGAGGAGTACGGGGGAGCGGGAGCCATCACGGTCGCGCTCCTCAAGCTTGGAAACGCGCTGAAGGCCGGGACGAACGTGACGCAGGTGGTAGAATGGAACTATGCGGTGCGCTACTTCGGCCCCACCGCATCGGTCGCGTGGCTCCAGGAACAACTCGAGTCGGTGGCCAAAGAGGCGAACGGCGAGGTGCAGACGCAGACATTTACGGTCTCCGACCTGACCGGGCGGTATTGATGGGTAGGCCAGCGCAGTCGGCGCACCGAACCCGCACCATATCGTGAGGACATTCGAGCTGTGGACGGACAAGGGCTGTTGCCAGATCTGGCAACAGCCCTTGTCCATGTCGGCTTTCGCCGCCGTTTCGCGTTAACGCTCCGAAAGAGACGCCAAACGGCGAGGGCCGCTGCTCACTGCCCGGGTCGAGACGTCTCCATGCAGCACCGAGCGACCATGAAACTCGCCACAGC
>JBKOYV010000474.1:0-2124 GCA_046725585.1 Gemmatimonadota bacterium
ATGACGAGCGGCGAATGGTTAGGCAGCATGATGCCGCCCGCGCCGACCCGGATCGTCGACGTGCCACCCGCGACGTGCGCGATGAGAACGGCCGTGGCCGCGCTCGCGACGCTCGGGATGTTGTGGTGCTCGGCGAGCCAGAACCGCCGGTAGCCCAACCGTTCGGCGTGTCGCGCGAGGTCGAGGCTATTGCGAAACGACGTCGCGGCGTCGCTGCCGTCGACGATGGGTGCGAGGTCGAGGACCGAGAGAGGAATCACGCGCCTGAAAGCGAAGCATCATCGGTGCGGACTCGGCGTGGCATCCGGGCCG
The DNA here is from genome assembly GCA_046725585.1 of Gemmatimonadota bacterium. Classification (GTDB taxonomy): domain Bacteria; phylum Gemmatimonadota; class Gemmatimonadetes; order Gemmatimonadales; family Gemmatimonadaceae; genus JAJKIV01. The sequence goes on from JBKOYV010000474.1 coordinate 313, forward strand.
GTATTGGCCTCGCCCGCGCCGCGCGGGACGAACAGGACTGCCACGAATGCTAAGGCCGTGTAGCACGCCATGACGATGAAGAGCGCGCGATACCCGTTCAGGAAGTCGAAGATGCGTCCGTTCATCGGGTCGCCAATCGCACCGCCGAGTGCGTTGCAGAGCAGGAACAGCGATGCGAGGACACCTCGGCGCTCACGTGGAACGGGCTCGACGAACAGCGGATACGCGTTCACCATCGGGAACGTCCAGCTCGCCGACGCGAGGGCGAGAAGTGGCACCGCCGCGTTGATGCTCGCCACCCGATCGAGCGCGAACAGCGTGACGGCCATGATGCCGAAGCCCACGAGCATCGCGTTTCGCCGACCGATTCGGACGCCGATGAATCCGGCGGGCAGGGCGCCGATCACTCCGCCCACCGCCCACGCGATAAATCCGGTCGTTACATCTTCCGGGCGCACGCCGAATCGCTCGGTACCGTGCAGGGCGTACCACGTCGTGAACGTCTGGAAGGTGAGCTGCAGCAACAGCGACGCGAGAAACACCGGTCGCATGCCGGGTATGGCGCCGCGAACGGCCGACCATGCGGCATCGGCGAGCGACCGAAACGTCACTTCCGCGGACGCCGCGTCTGACGTTTGCGGTTCGCGGACCCCGAGCGCGAACGCGGCGGCGATGCCGAGAACGGTTCCGGCCGCGATGAGGAACGCCATGCGCATTCCGAGCATCCGGCCAAGCATCAGGAACACGATCGCGCCAACGCACATCTGAAAGGTGACGGAGCCCGTCGCGAGGGATCGAAAACGCGACGGCACGAGGTCGGCCACGAGGGCCTGGAAGGGCGATCGCTGGATGTTGATGCCGGTGTGCAGCAGCACCAACGCGCCGATCAGGGCGGCGAGACCTAACGTGGCGGAGGAGGGAAGCAGCGCCATGCCGAGCGATGCCAGGACGAACCCCGTGATGACGAGCGGAAGCCGGCCGCGCCCGCGCGCGGTCGCGCGGTCCGACGCCGGGCCGGCCCACGGGACGAGAAGCAGCAACAGCACGTTGTCGATAGCCATGACGGCGCCGATGGCCGTGCGGTGATCGCCGAGCGCGTCTCGCACCAGCGGCGGGATGAACGTGCTGATCAGCGGGCCGGTCACGCCGGCAAAAAGGCCGCCGAGCCCGATCAGCGCGAGGGCGCCATACGGCGCTCGCGCGGTTGGGCGCGCGCTGACTGTGTCGGCTGTGGTGGGAATGTCGAACGCGGTCACGGCACTGTTCGTCAGATGATCTTGAGGGACCACAAAATGTAGATCACGGCCATGGACACCACACCGTTCACGATCATCACCCCGCCGAACGAGATGAGCGCCGAGCGCAGCGGCATCCGGGTCAGTGACGTACAGACCCAGAAGTAGCTCGAGTTCACGTACTTGGTGATGATCCCGCCGGCCGAGGCCGCGAGCATCGTCGCCTCGGGGCTCAGACCCAACGCCGGCATCATGGGCGCCACGATCGACGCCGAGGTGATCACGCCGACGGTTGTGGATCCCGTGATCATGTTGCCCACGATGCCTAACACGAACGGCAGGAAGATCGCGGGCAGTCCCGTGGCCTCCATCGCCCTGGCGATCGCGTCCACCGCCGGGGTCTGCCGCAGGATCTGGCTCAGCGCTCCGCCGAGACCGACGACCATGATCATCATGGCCGACGTCCGAAGGGCGTTCTCGATCCAGTCGCTCACCCGTGCGTGCGCCTGGTCGTGCTTCGTTTTGCGATACGCGATCAGCACGCCGATGCCCAGCGCGACGACGGGCCAACCGAGGT
>JBKOYV010000461.1:0-25208 GCA_046725585.1 Gemmatimonadota bacterium
ATGAGTCCCACCGCGATCGCGCCCCACTCGCCGCCGGCGGCGCGCATCACGTCCACCGCGACGGCGGTCGACCTCGCGACTCCGTCGAGTCCGAGCGCACCGGCGTACGCCGCGTTGGCGAGCAGGTACAGCGTCGTGACAACGGCCACCGCCCACGTGAGCGTGCGACGCACTCCTCGACGCGGGTCACGCAGTTCCGCTGAGATATACGCCGCCTCGCTCCACCCGCCGTACGTGAGGAGGACGAACACGAGCGCCAGCGCCGGATTGGATGACGGAGGCGTGGCATCACCGACCGGCGGCGGAAGCTCGGTCGGTGCTCCGCGGAGCGCGAGGGCGAACCCGGCGGCTGCGACCGCGCACAGGCCACCGACCTCCGCCGCCGTGAGCGCGTACTGCGTGCGTTGGCCGGGTCGAAGCCCCGCCACGTTCAGCAGTGTCAGGATTACGACGACAGCGGCGGCGAGCGCCGGCTCCGTCACAGACGTGGCGGGCCCACCTGGGACGAGGCGCACGGCGTAGTCGGCGAACACAAACGCCAGTAAGGCGATCGACCCGGTTTGCATCACCGTCATTCGTGCCCAGCCGAGCATGAATCCGGTTGAGTGGCCGAACGCGTGGCGCAACACATGATACTCGCCCCCCGGGTGCGGGTAGGCGCTCGCCAGCTCTGCGTAGCAGAGTGCGCCGACGAGAGCGATCAGCCCGCCGGCGACCCACACGGCGAAGAAGCTCCACCCGTCGGAAACGTTGGCAGCAACAACGGGTGGCGAGCGAAAGATGCCCGCGCCCACCACGAGGCCCACGACGAGCACGACGCCGTCGAAGGTCGACAGAACGCGGCGAGGGGCCGATGTGGACGACTGATTCAGGGCTCTCACGACCGCCCTCCGCTACGAGCCCAAGCAGGCGACCGGCCCGGAGAGCGGACTGGTCGCGCCATCCGTGTTCATCGTGGCGTCCCGACTTGCCGGTTGCGTGCCGCGCCCGCGCCGTGGAACGGGTGCAAGTGTCAGCAGTTCACCAGCTTTGAATCTGCCGGCCACCGCTCGTCGGCGACGGCGCGCGGCTGGCCGCATCGCGACGCGGGTCCCACTACATTGCATGCCGCCTCAGCACAGAGGCCATATGGCCCGGAACCACGAGCCGGACTTCAACACCCTCGACTCCTTTTGAGCGCGCAAGCAAGCGGCGAAGGGGGATCGCTGAGGTGCCTAACGTGTTCCGGCGCCCCGATCGCCGTTAGGCGGGCTGAGCCGGAGCCGGCCCGCCGCCCCGAGCGGCAGCACGTACCGTCCCGCGGCATCGCGCGCTCCGACGGTCATCACCTCCGGCCCCTCCTTCAGAAGCGCGCGAGCCCCACCGATGCGCAACTCCACGCGTAGGGCCGTACGCGGGATGTCAATGAACAGCGCCGTGACCCCTTCGACGTTCCGGATGGCGACACGGTCCACGTCCGACTGGAACAACGGCCGCCCACCGGTGGCGCGGAGGATGACCTCGCCGCCATCGATCAGCGAAACCGTGGCCGTTGCAGTGTCGGCGCCGGCGGCCACATCGATGACGAGGCGCGGCCCCGGTGCGACGGCGATCCCCGCATACGGTTGCGGTGTCGGCGCTGGCGGCGGGTTCGTGATGGGAACGGTCCGCCGTGGAGACAGCGTGACGCGTCGCAGCAATGCCGGGAGTGGCGAGCCCGGCGCCGCGTACGCGATCCCCGCGATCGCCACCCCGGCAACCGCCGCAGCCACGCGAGCCCACCAACGCCGGCGCCAGCTCGATCGCCCATCGAGCGCGAGCACGCGCATCGGCGCCGGAGTGTCGATCGCGCGGAGCGCAGCGAACAGACGACCTTCCTCCCTCGCCTCGTCGTCGAGTCGAGCGCGGCATGCCTCGCATACCTCGAGGTGCTCGAGCGCCGCGACACGCGCCGCCGGGTCGAGGTCGTCGTGCAGCACCCGCTGCAGTCGCTCGTCGTCAAGGTGCATCGTCGTCTCCGTATGCGGCGCGAAAGGCGCGCTTCGCGCGAGCGAGCAGCGTCCCGACGCTCGCTTCGTGGATGTTCAGCGCCACCGCGATGTCGCTGTACCGGAAGCCCTCGGCGCACAGGAGGAGCATCCGGCGCTCGCGCTCAGGCAGCCGATCGAGCGCCGCGCGCACGCGGTGGCGCACATCGGCGCCAGCCGCGGCGTCACCCGGCGACGCGGGCGGGTCCGAGAGCACGGCGGCCGCTCGGTCGGCCGTCAGAAGTCGGAGGCGGCGCGACTGCTTGGCGGCGCGGTTACGGAACGCGTTGAGCGCCACGGTGATGACCCACGCGACCGGCGCGGCGGGGAGTGAGCCTCGCTCGTAGAGCCTGACGAATGCCTCCTGCGCGACATCAGCGGCGAGATCGGGCTCGCCGGACATCCGGTTCACGATCCGAAACACGCGCGCAAAGTGGACGGTGAACAGCTCCTCGACGGCCGCGCGAAAGCCTCCCGGACGGGTGTCGCCCGGAACAACGCTGTCGCTTCGACCATCGGCCTCCGACGGCAGCGCGCCGATCACCGGCGGAGGAACGGACTTCGATGCCATGTCACCAGAAGGAACCGGCAGCCGGCCGGGTTTGTGACGAACGCCTGAAGGTCAGAACTGCCAGTCCACCCCGACGACGAGCGGCGCGAGCGGCCGCATGCCGATCGGCGTGGGCTCCCCCGTCGTCGGGTCCGTCGCGAACGTGAGGATGTTCGGCCTGCCCAGGATGTTCGTCACCGTCCCGAACACGGCGACGAGCGCGTGGTGGCGTCCCACGGCGACATGCCAGTGCTTGCGAAGGCCGGCGTCGATGCGGAGGTACGACGGCACGGACAGGCCGCCTAACGCCGAAGCCGTGCGCGGGCTGCCGCCGAACTCGCACCCGCGGTCCAGCAGGTTGCACGCTTCCCACTCGAACGCGCCCGATACGGCCGTCGCGTGACGCCCCGCCGCGCCCGTGACGCCGAGCCGCACGGACGACGTCGTGGACGGAAACAGGATCACCCCCGTCTCCAGCAAGTGCGTCGTCGCATAGCCCGGAACGAAGCTCGAGTCCCGATACTCCAGCCGGCCGCGTTGCCAGCCGTAACTCGCCACGAAGCCGTATCGCGCGCCGCGCGCGGCCGCATCGAGCGAGACGCCGCCGCTCGAGCCGGTGCCGGCGATGAAAGCCCCTCGTGAGAACGGTGCATCGCTCCGTGGCGCCACGAGCACCAGCCCGCCCATCGTTCGCGCGTAGGCCTGCGCCCCGAGTCGCACACCGTCGAGCGGCCGGTATTCGGCGGCCAGGATCGCGTCGTCGCTGCGCGCGACAGGAACGCCCGGGACGCCCACGCCGACGTACAGGTCTACGGGGAAGATCGCCGCGACGATGGATTCCGGGTTCCGGAGCGTCTGCGCGATCTGGCGAGCGTGAACGTAGGCCGCCGACAGCGTCATGGACGACGATGCCGCCCACCGCAGCTCGGCGTACGCTCGGCCGTAGGGGTGGCTCGCCACCGACGACACCGACGCGGCCAGTCGGCCAGTCAGGGCCGGGCCTAACGTCCGGTCGTGGCTGCCGAACGCCGTCACGACCGGCGTGCTAGACCGGAGATCGAAACCATCGCTGCCGGCAGCCGACCTGATGCGATAGTCGGTAAAGCTCCGACGCAGCTCGATGCCCGCCGCGGACGTCGACGCTCCCACTCGATCGATCATCACCAGGACGCCATCGTCGCGGCGCATCGCCGAGAGCCGCTCGGGAGCGGCGTTGCCGTTCCAGCGTGCATCGGCGTCGCTCACTGCGCGCCAGCCGCGGACCGTGAGGCGGACGTCACCGTTCAGGCCGCGCGACCACTCTGCGCCGATCGACTGCGACGCCCAACTGAACGCATTGCGGCGGTCATCGAACGGCGAGACGCTGTCCCGCGCGCTCACGCTCGCGTCGAGATCGTTCCCGCTCGTGTACGCGAGAACGTGCGCGCGACCACCGGCGAGCGGGACCCCGATGGTGAGCAGGGCGTCATCGGTGCTTCCGCTCAGGTACGACGCCTCACGCTTGGGGACGATGAATCCGGGGAACCCGGAGCGCACGCTGAGGAGGAAGCCGGCGTCTCCGAATCCCAGCGGGCCATCGATCGTCACGCGGGCCTGCGTGGTGCTGAGACTTCCCTGCCCGCCAAGTCGTTCCGCCGGCGCGCGCGTCGTCCCGGTGACGACGCCTGACAACGCGTCAGCCGAGGGAAGCGACGGCGATGGCGGCGACACCACGAGACGCTCGATGGCGTCCGGGTTCCACGCGCTGAACGTGCCGGCTGCGTGATAGGGGCTCAGCACGGGAATGCCGTCCAGCAGGAACGCGGTCTGATCGGAGGCCCCACCGCGCACGTACATGCCGGTCGGCATCTCGGGGCTCGCGGCAATGCTGCCGCCGGTGGCCACGAGAAATGCATCCGGCTCGGACAAGAGCGGGTGATTCCGCATCGCGGCCTGCGTCACCGTGCGATCCATGCTACTCGCCGGCGTCGTTCCGTCAACGCCGCGGATGGCAACCGTTGGGTGCACGTCGACGGCGCGCAGACGAACGGGGATGCGCTCCAGCGCGATGTCGATGACGACGTCGCCGAGTCGGGGGACGAGCGCGTGCAGCACGCGCGGCATGAAGCCGAGGCGCCTAACGCTGATGTGTTGCGGGCCGGCGGGGACGTCACGCACGACGTAGCGACCCTGCGCATCCGACACGATGACGCGGTCGAGATCCGACAGCGCGACGATCGCGCCGGAGATGGGCGCGCCGCTCGCCGCGTCCGTGACCGTCCCGACGACCCCGCCGCCCGCCGCCTGGGCCGCCGCAAGGAGTCGCACCGCGCCGATGAGCCACACGCTCACGTCGATCCTCGCCAGAGCTCCGTCATGGACATACCGCCAGGCACGTCGCAATGCCAGCACCCGCGCGGCAGGCTGGGCCACGCGTGTCACAAACCGCGCGCGCCGCCGGTTCCTCGTGCAGCAACTCACGGGCCCCGCTCGGCGAACCGTTCCACCAGGGAGGTTGTCATGAAACACGAGACGAGAGGGGCGGCGCTTCCGGCCATCGCGGCCGTGGCGCTGCTGGTGGCAGCGTGTGGCGAGCCCGGTCCGACGGCTCCGGTCGCGTCGCTGCCTAACGGTCCGAACGCCACGCGAGCCGTTTTGCCGACCTTCCCCGGGCCAGGTCAGTTCGTCGCCCTCATCGACAACCCGTACTACCCGCTCGTTCCCGGAACCACGTTCGAGTACCGCTCCGAGACCGACCGGGGCGTCGAGACGAACACCGTCGAGGTCACGAGCCAGACGAAAACGATCCTCGGCGTAACGGCGACCGTGGTGCACGACCGGGTGTTCCTCGATGGCGAGCTGACCGAGGACACGTTCGACTGGTTCGCGCAGGATACGCAGGGCAACGTCTGGTACCTGGGCGAGCAGTCGTGTGAAGTGAAGGACGGACAGTGCGTCTCCACCGAGGGATCGTGGGAGGCCGGAGTGGATGGCGCCCTGCCAGGCATCATCATGTGGGCCGATCCCGCAGCGCATCGGGGCGAGACCTACCAGCAGGAGTTCCTCGAGGGCACGGCGGAAGACGTCGGGAAGATCATCGGTCTCAACGCCAAGGTTGAAACGCCCTTCGGCTCGTTCACCGGATGCCTCGAGACCATGGACTGGTCGCTGCTGGAAACCGGCGCACGCGAGCACAAGTTCTACTGCCCCGGAACGGGACTGGTGCTGGAGCTCGCGCCGAGCAGCGGGCACGAGCGGTCGGAGCTGGTGGCGGTCACGAGCGCTGATCGCCGCGCACCACGCGAGCCACGATGACTCGCCGCGCGTGGCTCGTGACCGCGAGCATCGCGACGTTCCTCCCGTTCGCCTCGGTGCCGGCCCAGGCATTCGATCGCCACCGGGATCGTGGCGCCGGCATCCCCACATCCATGTTCGGGACGTACGTGCTGCCGCGCGAGTGGCTCGTCTACCCATTCTTCGAGTACTACCGCGACAGCGACGCAGAGTACAGCCCTAACGAGATGGGATACGGCCTCGATCAGGACTTTCGCGGGCAGTACTGGGCCAGCGAGCGACTCATCTTCGTTGGCTACGGGGTCTCGCCGCGCCTCGCCGTGGAGCTCGAGGCTGCGCACATCACCGCTCGACTGGACAAGGCGCCGGATGACACCTCGTCCATGCCGGCGACGGTGCGCGAATCGGGACTCGGCGACGTCGAGACCCAGGTGCGCTGGCGGTGGAACACCGAGACGGATAGCCGACCCGAGCTGTTCTCGTACTTCGAGACTGTGTTCCCCTTGCAGCGCTCGCGGCTCCTCATTGGCACGCAGGACTGGGAGTTCAAGCTCGGCGTCGGTGCCGTCCGCGGGTTCGCCTGGGGCACGACTACAGTGCGTGTGGCGATCGAATACGACGGCGAGGACGCCAGCGTGGCGTTAGGCGAGTACGCCGTCGAGTACCTCAAGCGGCTCTCCTCGCGGTTCCGCGTCCTGGCCGCCGTGGAGGGCGACCAGGACGAGGTGGAGCAAATTACCGAGGTCCAGTGGTTCATTCGCCCGAACATCTACCTCAAGCTGAACAACTCGTTCGGGCTCACCTCGAAGGCGACGGAGTGGGCGCCAGAGGTGGGGATCATGTTCTCGTTTCGTTGAGGACACGGTGCTCACGATCCCGCCGGTAGCTACTATTGTACGCACGCCGCGCCGCCGAGCGCGGCGTCACGACACCGGCCGAGGATCCTGCGATGTCGATTCGTCATACGTTCGTCACGCTCGCGTATCTGACGATGCTTCCGAATGCTTCGCTCGCACAGGAAGCCGACGTCATCGTCCGCAACGCGAAGATCTGGACGGGCGACACGCTCAGTCCCCGCGCGCAAGCCGTCGCGATTCGCGGCGAGCGTCTCATCGTCGTCGGGACGAACGCGGACGCCGACGCGCATCGCACGGCGCGAACGCGCGTGATCGATGCCGGCGGCCGATTCGTCACGCCGGGATTCATCGACGATCACACGCATTTCAATCAGGCGGGCGCGCTGCTCATCGGCGCGAACCTGCTCGACGTCAGCGCCGCGGGGCCGTTCGCTGAGCGCGTGAAGGCGGCAGCGGCTCGCATGAGCCCCGGGGCGTGGCTCACGGGCGGTGACTGGGGTGCATACGAAGACTCGCCACAGAACAGCACCGGTGCGGCACCTGCCGCGCCTCGTCAGGCGCGCTTCTCGCCTGACCGTACGATCATCGACTCCGTGACACAAGCGACGCCGGTCCTCCTCAACCGCTGGGATCGAAGCGCGTGGCTTGCGAACGGCATTGCACTCGAGCGCGCTGGGCTCTCGTGCGCGCAACCTGTTCCGGGGCTCGAGTGCGTCAACGGACAGGCGACGGGTCGCGTGGCCGACACAGCGCTCGCTCGCGTCCGCGCGGCCATTGCACCCAAGACGTTCGACCAGCGCCTTCGTGAAGCGCGCGCCGCACAGCGTCACCTCGCAGAGCTCGGCGTCACGACGATCCACGACATCACACCGCCGTTTCAACTTCCGGTCTATACTGAGCTCAAGAGCCGGGGGGAGCTGGACGTGCGAGTGTTCGCCCGCCCCACGCTCGACAAGTGGAGCCGCCTAACGTATGCGGGGATCTCCCCGGGCTTCGGCGACGACTGGATCCGCATCCGAGCGCTCAAGGGATTCGTCGACGGCATCCAGGGAAACTCCACCGCGCGCTTCTACGAGCCGCAGCTGCATTCGGGCAAGCGCGGCGAGTGGCGCGATAGCACGAACACGGCGGCCACCGACGGGCCGGGGTCGGGTATGGAGCCGGCCGGCAACATGGAGCGACTGCTCTTTGGTCTCGACTCGGCGGGCTGGTGGGCGAACGTGCACGCGATCGGCGACCAGGCGATCGACACGGTGCTCACCATCATGGAGAAGGTGATGACGACCAACGGCCCGAAGGAGCGTCGCTGGCGCATCATCCACTCGCAGGTGATCCGCAATGCCGCGGTCGCGCAGCGATACAAGCGGTTGGGGCTCATCGCCGAGGTGCAGCCGTATCACGCGATCGACGACATGCGGTGGATGGAGCAACGAATCGGCGAGCGAGCGAAGTGGGCGTACGCGTTCAAGACGTTCCACGACGCCGGCGTGCCCCTGCTCTTCGGCTCCGACTGGCCGGGCACGAATGCGAGCTGGTACACGGCGAGCCCGATGACGATCCTCTACGCCGCGGTCACGCGGCAGACGCTGGACGGAAAGCCGGAAGGCGGCTGGCATCCCGAGCAGCGGCTCGATCTCGAAACGAGCTTGAGGAGCTACACCGTCAACAATGCGTGGGCAGAAGGCGAAGAGGCGAACAAGGGGTCGCTGACGGCGGGCAAGCTCGCGGATCTCGTCATTATCGACCGCGACCTGTTTGCGATTCCGCCCGCGCAGATCAAGGATGCGAAGGTGCTGCTGACCATGGTGGGCGGCCGGGTCACGCACGCCGCCGCACCGTTTGCGAAATAGCAGCCCTGTCATCCCGAGCGAAGCGAGGGATCCTCATCGTCCCGATAGAGAGCCGTCGACCGGGAACCTGAGGATCCCTCGCCTGGCGGCTCGGGAGGACAACTGCCTGGCGGCTCGGGATGACAAACGAGGGATGACAACATACGAGAGGAGAATCCCATGCCCAACGGAAACGCCCCAGTCCTGACGTCCGACGCCTTGCTCAACCACTGGCAGGGCCATCGCCGCCTCACGCGCCGCATGATCGAGGCGTTTCCGGAAGACAAGCTGTTCACCTACTCGCTCGGCGGCATGCGCACGTTCGGTGAGCTGGCGATGGAGATGCTGACGATGGGTGTGCCGATGGTTCGCGGCACGATTACCGGTCAATGGGAGCAGAACCGGTCGCGTGAGGCTCGGCCGAGGGCTGAGGTTCTCCGCTTGTGGGACGAGGCGACGAAGCAGATCGACGAGTTCTGGCCGCAGATTCTTCCGGAGCGCTTTCACGAGACGATCAAGGCGTTCGGCGCCTACGAGGGGAAAGCCTACGACCTCCTGCTATACGTGATCGACAACGAAATCCACCACCGCGGGCAGGGGTACGTCTATCTCAGGTCGTTAGGCATCGAGCCGCCGCCGTTCTACGAGCGGTAGACTCTTGCCATCCAGAACGCAGGGGTCGGACGCATGAGCGGCATGAGAGATCCTGGGAATCCATCCAGCTCGCCGAAGACTCCTAGCGCAATGCGGTGAATGAAGAAGAACAGCTTTCGGGACGGTAGCGTCCCGAGGGCAGTTCCCCCTTTCGTTCCGGCTTGTTGGGAGAGGGAGCGTCCCGATCGAGCGCGATGCGAAGCATTTTCTCTCATGCCGCTCATGCGTTCGACCCCTCGGCTCTGGATGCCAGAGCTACGTGGGTAGGATGACACGCGCTCAAAAGACAATGAGTGGAAAATCGGGCGGGAGACCGAGGTAGATCTGGCCAACCGTCTCGAGCTTGCCCTCCGACACGAAGCCGTGGTGGCGTAACGTGTGCGCATCGCGGAAGTAGCGATCGAGCTTGCTCTTCGTGTAGATGCCCGTCGTTCCCGCGAGGCGATGGACGACATCCGTCACCGCAGCGGCACTCTTCCCCGCCGTGATCGCGGCGAGCAGCAGATCGGCTCGATGTTCGAGCGTGTTAGGCAAGCCGGCCGCCGTGCGAGCCCACGTTTCCGTCATTGCCTCGTAGAAGAACGCCCGAGCCGAACGGAGCGTTCCTTCCGCCTCGGCGAGCGCGGCTTGCACAGCGCCTCGATCGCGAAGCGTCTTCATCGAGCCGAACGGCGTCTTCCGGGCGGCAAGGTCGCGGAATTCCGTGACCGCATTCCGCGCCGTGGCCAGGAGCACGCCGCAGGTGAAGAGCGCGATAATGCCCACGGCCGGGAACCGATAGAGCGGTCCCTGAAAGTGCCGCCCGAGCTCCAGACCAGGATCGAGCACGAACGTGCGGTGTGAGGGCACGAACACGTTGTCGAACGCCGCATCGTTGCTGTCCGTTCCTCGCATCCCAAGCGTGTGCCACGTGTCCAGGATCTGGACGTCCGACGTCGGCACGATGAGCGCAATCATTGCCGGCCCTGCCTCGGTCATCCGTGGCTTCTCGCCGTCCATGACGAATGCGCTGAACAGGACCCACTCGCTGTCGTGAATACCGCTCGCGAGCGGCGCGCGGCCGGTGACCCGGTAGCCACCGGAGACTTCGATTGCCTGCTGGGGCGGATGAAACGCCGCCCCCATCATCCGGCTCGGATCGGTCCCGTAGAATTCTTCGGCGCCCTGGTCCGACAGCTTGCTCGCCCACCACGCGTTGACGTTAGGCCCCTGCAGTGCCCACGCGGCTGCGCTGTCGATGCTGGCGATTTCTTCGACGATACTCGCGCATGACACGGGATCCAGCTCGAATCCCCCGAGTGATCTCGGCGTGAGCATTCGCTGGAATCCGCCGGCGATCAGCGCCTGATGGACGGGTTGCGGCAGACGCCGCTCCTGCTCCGCCGTCGCGGCGTGCTCGCGGATGAGCGGGGCGAGCTCCCGAACTCGCTCGAATAGTTGGGTCCCCGCTTCCCGCTGCGCAGCGTCCCCCACGCTGGGCGTGCCCGGCGGCGTCTGATACGTCGCGCCCATGGATACCTCCTCGGGATCGCGTCGGCTCGACGGCGCAGGCAGCTTCTGCATCGCGACGGCCCTGCCCGATGAGCGCTCGCGACTGATCCCGCTGGGCGAAAGTATGGGCTGCCGCCCCGAACGTCTACCCGTCCACGCGAAGCGCGATGACCGGATCGATTCGCGTGCTCGCCCGTGCGGGGATCAATGTCGCGATCAACGCGACCAGAAGCAGGAACAACGCAACGGCCGCGAGACTGAGTGCATCGACGGGACTGACCTCGTAGAGCATCGCCGCCAACAGCCGATTCGCCGCCAGCGCACCCGCAAGCCCGGATGCGGCACCGACCACCGCGATGGTGAGTCCACGACCCACGACGAGGTCCCGGATGTCACGCGCCGTCGCACCGAGCGCCATACGAACGCCGAGCTCGCGCGTACGCTGCCTAACCATGGTCGCCATCACGCCGAACAGTCCGACCGCGGCAAGTATCGTCGCCGCCGCCGCGAACACAGCCAGGAGGAGCGCGTTGAGCCTCGGCTGCGCGAGTGGCGCGTCGAGGTAACTCTCGAACGTTGAGCCGTTGGCGAGGATGACGCCGGGCGCGACCTCGTCCAGCACACGGCGCACAGCCGGCACCAACGCCGCAGGCGAACCGGTGGCACGCACGATCAGGTTGTTCGGCGCAAACGGGAAGACCGATTGCGCGAGGGGATAATAGATGGCACGTCGCGGCTCGCGGAGATCTCGATAGCGGGAATCGGGTGCGACGCCCACCACCGTCATCGGCGCGTCGCCGGGACCGAGCATCCGCTTGCCGATGGGGTCCTGACCGGGCCAGTAGTACTGCGCGGCTGACTCGCTGAGGATCACGACGTTCGGCTGCCCGGGACCATCCGTGACCGAAAACGCCCGCCCGCGCAGCATCCGCACGCCTAACGTCGCGAAGTGGCGGGCGTCCACGACGTCCATCGCCAGTACCGGATCCGTCGCGATCTCGTCCTTCGTCTGCCCCTCGGCCGTCGGGCGACCTTCCCATCCCTGCGTGAACGGCACCGACACGGATGTGGACACACCTTCTATTCCAGGCACGGCTCTCAAGCGCTCCATCACCGTTTCGAGCACCCGGGCCTGCTTTTTCGCGTCATCGTATCGGTAAGGATCGAACGCCAGCTTCGCAACGAGCAGGCGAGGAGCCTCCAACCCCAGGTTCACGCGCTCGAGTGCGACCAGGCTGCGTGTGATGACCGCGGCGGCCGCGAGAACGACCAGCGCGATCGCCAACTGGCCCGCGGCGAGCAGCTCTGTCGTGAGGCGCGACCGCCGACCGACACTGTGACGGCCTCCGGAGCCTAACGTTCGCAAAAGGTCACTGCGCGAGGTCACGATGGCCGGGACGACCGCGAACAACAAAGTCGCGCCCAGCGTGATGGCGAACGCGGCGAGCAGCGCCGTGCCGTCGACGTGTATTTCGCTCGCCCGCGGAAAGCCGACGGGCGCGAACGCAACGAACACTCGTATGGCAATCGCACACACGGCGGCGCCGAGAACACCTCCCGTGACCGCCAGGAGAGCGTTTTCGGTGAGAAGCTGGGCAATCAGCTGCGTGCGCGACGCGCCAAGTGCCGAGCGCACCGCGACCTCGCGCGCGCGACCAATGCCGCGCACGAGCAGCAGGTTCGCCACGTTCGCGCACGCGAGCAGGAGCAGGAGTCCGGCCGCGGCGGCAAACGCGATGAGCGCCGGCCGCGTTTCGCCGATCGCAACCTCCGGCAGCGTGTGTACAACGCCGAGAACGTTGCGGAGGAACGCGTCTGGAGACCTCCCGAAGTAGGCACTGAGGTCCGCGCGTGCCGCCTGTGGGGTGGCACCGGGCGCGAGCCGTGCGATGATGTCGAACGACCGGAGCTTGAGCGCGTCCGGCGGGTATTGCGGAAACACGGAGACCCAAAAGTCCGTGCCCCGTGGGTAGTCGAACCCCTCGGCCATCACCCCGACGATCGTGTAGGTCTTGGCCGTCTCGTGCACGTTGAAGCGTCGTCCCAGGACCTGCGCGTCACCTCCGAACTGGCGTTGCCAAGCAGAGTAGCTCAGGACGGCGACCGGCTCGGCGCCGAACTGATCATCGGTGGCGGAGAGCGTCCTGCCTAACGCCGGCCGCGCGCCCACCACGCCGAAGAAGTCGCCGCCGGTGACCGTCTGCTTGAGGTTGGTGGTCCGGTCGCCCTCGCGGGCCGCGATCTCGTTTGCACCCTCGTAGCCGAAGAAGGCGCCGCGCTCGAGGGAACGACTGTCGCGGATGAACGCGCGGGCGTCGTCGAGATCGAGCGGGAAGTTCCTGAATCGCTTGTCGCGCGTCTCGCCCCACAGGAGCACGATGCGATCCTGGTCGCGCACGGGCAGGCGTCGGAGGAGCAGCGCATTGGCGATCGTGAACACGGCCGTCGAGAGGCCGATGCCAAGCGCGAGCGTCAGGATCGCCGCGACCGCGAATCCCGGTGTGCGGCGAAGGCTGCGTAGCCCCATTCTGAGGTTCTGGATCAGTCGTTCCATGATGTCCCCTTGTCATCCCGAGCCGACAGGACTGTTGTCATCCTGAGCGAAGCGAAGGATCCTCAGGGTCCCGACAGAGGGCTCTCGCTCGGGACGATGAAGATCCTTCGGCTGACGCCTCAGGATGACATTCAGCGCTCGGGATGACTACACGGCCGCGACCCTCACTTCCAACTCCTGCACTCTTCCCAACAACTTCGCGTCGCCCAGCCGCCCGGCCCACGGCGCGAACGCCGGAGTCGCGCCGTTCCAGCGAAGCTGGTCCACGTCACTGAACAGTGGCGCGTCCGTTCGGAGCGTCGCCAGGGTCTTGAAGAGCAGCGCCGCCTCCTTGTTAGGCCCGAGCACTTCAGGTGGGAAATCCTCGATGCGGCCATACCGATTCACGAGCTGCGCCGCCGTTTTCGTTCCAATGCCGGCGATGCCAGGGTACCCATCCGCGGTGTCGCCAACCAGCGCCAGATAATCCGGAATGCGCACCGGATCCACGCCATACTTCGCCCGGATTGCCTCCGCGTTGCGCACCTGGCCACTCCGCCGATCCACCTGCACGACACGATCGCCGACCACACACTGCGCGAGATCCTTGTCCGGCGTCCAGATGCTCACCTTTTCGACTCGCGGGTCGAGCGCGGCGAGGTGGGCGGCGGATGCGAGCCCGTCATCGGCTTCGAGCTCTATCATCGGCCATACGGCCACTCCCATCGCGGCGAGCGCTTCCTCGAGTGGATGGAACTGCGCGAAGAGCGCGGGCTCGATTCCCTCACCGGTCTTGTAGCCCGCGAACAGCTCGTTGCGGAACGACTCGATGATGTGATCCGTCGCGACACCGATGTGTGTCGCTCCTCCGTCGATCATCTGGAGGATCGTCCGCACCAAGCCCAGGACCGCGCCGAGTGGCGGGTCCTGCTGCAGCTTGGCGCGGCGGAGACCGTAAAAGTGACGGAACAGCTCGTAGGTCCCATCGAGCAGATGGACGATCATTCACCCTCGCGCGAGAACGTCATTCACGTACCTCTCGAGTTCCGGGAACGCGTCCACGCGAGCACCAAGCGCGATCAGCTCCCGAATGACCTTGGGATAGTCTACGCCGGGCGCCGGCGCGTTGCGCATGTACCACAATGTGCCACTGAGGACGGTGCCGCCGTAACTGTTCAGGGCCTCCAACGAGGCGCCGTACTGGAGGAGCAGGCGCGCAATGTCCATGTGCCCGTGCGCCACCGCAAAGTGAAGCGCGGTCGCGTCGTCGTCCTTCCCGCTCGGATCCACGCCCTTCCGCAGCATCAGCTCGACAACCGCCTTGCGGCCCCATGTCGCCGCCCACGTGAGCGCGTAGCCGAGGTGGACCCGCGGGTCGCGAGGAAGCCGAGGCCACCGCACGGCGGCGAGGGGGACCTCGGGCCGGAGGTCGCCGCGGTCGGTCACGAACGCGTCAACGAGATCGGCCTTGCCTAACGCCGCGGCCGTTATCACATTGTCCACGCGTGCCCCGCGTCTCGCCAGCGCCTCAGCCGCGAGCGGATAGTGGAAGCGAAGCGCGGTCATGAGGGGCGATCCGTTGTCCTCGACGCCGTTCACGGCGGCGGCGTAGTCGACGAGGATGTCCACGAGCGCGACCTGCACGCCTGCGGCGTGTGGATGGACGCTCGAAACGAGCATGTCCATCGTCGTCGCGTCTCCGCCGTACATGTGGGCGAGCGCGTCCGGCTCGGCGCCGGCGTCGAGGAGAAGACGCGCGACATCGACGGCGTTCTTCGGCGTCTTCTGCCGCCAGCCCTCGTGGCCATTCGCGGCGATGTAGTGCAGTAGCGTCGCCTTGTGGTCGCGGGCCGAGCGCGCCCTAACAAGGGCGGGGTTCGCCTGAAGCATGGCGCGCAGCGTCGCGTCGTCGCCAGTCACGATTGCGTCCGCAGCCGCCTCGAACTCGGCGTCCGGGGAATTTGCCCGGGCGAGGGCCTCGATGTGGGCCGAGAAGCTGGGCCAGCTGACGAAGTCGTGGAGCCGCGCGAGGAAAAGCTGGGCGTCAGCGAGCGAGCATGTGCCGGTCCCGTCGCCCGAGACCAAACCGCTCTCGCGCGCGTCTCGGTCGATCTTGTCGACCTCGCCGTCGATCTCCTTTCGAAACAGGCGTCGGACGTCGGCGGCGGTCCGCGCGTGTCCGTCCGTGGCGGCGTCATGCAGCGCGGCCAACGACTCGAGCCATTGCCGGGCCCACGTGCGAACGGCGGCGCTGTCGCCGGACCTGCACGCCTTGAGGAGGCTCTTCGCCCGGTTGTGGTACTGCTCGAGGTTCGCTCTTGGCGGGAGCGGGAGCGCGTCGGTGCCGCGCGGTTGCAGCGGGTGCATACGAATCTCCTTTCACGAGATCGCCCGGAGTCCGCACATGAACGGGCAGAAAGAAGGTTCGTACCTTCCGATTGTGTGCTGATGGGTGGGCATGGCCCTTTCCGCGGACTGGTGGCGCCCCTGGCGCTCTGTCTTGAGCTTATCGGGCGGGATGATTCGCGGCAACCGGCCGCCTCGCGCGCATCTCGGTGCCACGGGCCTTATGAGACGGCAGACGGCAGCCAACGGCAGACGGCAGTGGGCGGACGGCAGACGGCAGAGGGCAGAGACACCTCGCCACATGTCCATCGCTTTGCCTTCTGCCTTCTGCCACCTGCCGTCTGCCGTCTTCAGTGCGTTGCCGTCTGCCGTCTCATACGGCTCGTGGCGAAGAAGTACCCTGGCCCGTTCGCGACCGATGACACCGTTGCCTCAATCTCGATCCATGGACGCCCCCGCCACCGCCTGCATCTCCTGCAGCGCATGCTCGAGCAGCCCGCGCGCCGAGAAGAGATACGACTCCGCACCGCCAACGCGCCCGCCGCGGTTCCCGGTCTTCGCGAGATAGCCGTCCACGAGAATCGCAAAGAACCGATCGGGCCAGCTCGCATGCGCGCCCTGGCTCGACGTGTCGTACTCCGCCATCTCCCGCCACACGCCAATGCCGTGCTCGAGCACCGGCACCTTGAAGCGCGCAATGCGCTTGTCGGGAATGTCTGCGATGTGCTCCGCGTAATGCAGGAAGGTTACGTTGTCGTGATCGGAGCCGAGGAGCAGAATCCTCCCGTCGAGCTCGACGAAGCGCTCGAGGAGCGAACCGTGGCCGAACGCGAAATCCCACGGCTGAGGCACCAGGAGATGATCGGCGTGCTTGCCCCAAACGACGAAGCGAGCGACGTGCTCGTTCACGCGCGACCCGGGATACGTGCGGAACAGCTCGACGAGCGCACCGTTGTCGCGGGCGGACCGCGCCGTGTACGGGTCGAACACGGGCAGCTTCTCGAGGACTTCCGCTTCCTCTGCGGGCGTGAGGTTGCCGCGTCCGACCTCATCGACGTAGGCCGGGCAGCTCGCGTACATGAACAGCGTGCCGCGCTCGGTGATGACGTCCTTGATCGCGAGATGGACCTGGTCGGGCCCGCCGGCAACTTCACCGATGGCCCTGAGGGACGCGTGTACCATCACGACGTCGCCGACGTTCAGGCCTAACGCGGCGAGGTCGGAGGCGAGCTGGTCTCGAGTCAGCATATCCTCTGGCATTCCGAGTACCGTTGTCATCCCGAGCCGTCAGGCGAGGGATCCTCAGGGTCCGGATTGAGGGCCCTCTCTCGGGATGATGAGGATCCCTCGCTCTGCTCGGGATGACAACTTTGCTGCAGCCCCGATGGCAAGGCCCTGCTAACTTTTGCGTCAACTCCTGACAGTCTGCATAATCCCCGGCAACCTGATCCCGTCACCGATGCGTTCACACTGGTTCGCCCGCTTAGCCCTCGTTCTCGCGATTACGGCCTGCACTCGCCCGACGCCCGCCACCGCCCCGTCGCCCGATCGTGGCACCTACGACGTCATCATAGAAAACGGCCGGATCGTCGACGGCACCGGCAACCCATGGACGTACGGCGACGTCGGCATTCGCGGCGACCGAATCGCCGCCGTCGCACCCCGCGGCGGCCTCCGCGACGCCTCCGCGAAGCAGCGCGTCGACGCCCGCGGCCACATCGTGGCGCCCGGCTTCATCGACATCCAGGCACACTCCTGGGACGAGCTCCTGTGGCGCAATGGCCGAGTGCTCAGCAAGGTCACCCAGGGCGTCACGAGTGAGATCCTTGGCGAGGCCACGACGCCCGCGCCATCGAACGAGAAGATGGACTCGCTCGTGGCGATCGGGACGATGGAGCCGCCACGCGCCACGCTGCAGCGATCGTTTCGCGGCGAGCACGGCTTCGGCGCCTGGCTCGACGCCATGGGGCGCCACCCCAACTCCGTGAACGTCGGATCGTATCTCGGCGCGACGACCGTGCGCGCCTACGTGATGGGCCAGGCACCCGGTGCGCCTAACGCCGCTCAGCTCGACAGCATGCGGACGGTCGTACGCAAGGCGATGCGCGACGGCGCGTTTGGCATCTCGTCGGCGCTCATCTATCCGCCCGGGTCATACGCCGGCACGCCGGAGCTGGTCGAGATGGCGAAAGCAATGGCGCCGTATCACGGAGGCTACATCACGCACATGCGCTCGGAGGACGACTCGCTGTTCGAGGCCATCGACGAAGCCTTCCGCATCGCGCGCGAGGGTGGCGTCCGGCTCGACATCTACCATCTCAAGGCGTCGAACCGGAAGAACTGGGGCAAGGCGCCGGCGATGGTGGCGAAGATCGACTCGGCGCGCGCGTCCGGGCTCGACGTCGGCGCGACGATGTATCCGTACCCGTTCTCCGGCAACAACCTCGGCGAATGCTTCCCCGACTGGGCGGCCGAGAACGGGAAGCTCATGGACAATCTGAAGAATCCGGAGACGCTGTCACGCATTCTGCGCGAGATGGCGGACCCTAACGGGGCGCCGCTCTGCCAGATCGAGGGGCCGTCGGCGTACATGGTCGCGGACTTCCGCAAGCCCGAGCACGCGAAGTACGAGGGAAAGCGGCTGAGCGAGATCGCCACCGATATGGGGAAGCCGTGGCCGGAGACGGTCGTCGAGCTCATCACAAGCGAAGGGCGCGACCTGTCGAAGATCAACTTCACCATGTCCGAGGACAACGTGCGGATGCAGATCAGATATCCGTGGGTCATCATCGGCACCGACGCCGGTGGCGTCGACCCCGACAGCACGAAGACGGTCGTGCACCCGCGGTCGTACGGCACCTACCCGCGGATCCTCGGGCGCTACGCGCGCGAGCAGAAGCTGTTTCCGCTCGAGGAGGCGGTGCGAAAGATGAGCGGCGCGGTTGCCGCCCGGCTCGGGGTTCGCGATCGTGGGCTGCTGCGGGAGGGGATGTTCGCGGACGTCGTCGTGTTCGATGACGCGACGATCATCGACCTCGCGACACCGGAGCAGCCGCATCAGTTGAGTCGCGGCGTGGAGCAGGTCTTCGTGAACGGCGTACAGGTGCTGCGCGATGGCAAGCACACCGGCGCGACGCCGGGCCGCGTCCTCCGCGGATCTGGAGCAACCAAGTAGGAGGTTCTCGTGCCGCGCCGGAAATGGCGTTAGGCAGCCGGATGAGGCACCAGCACGCGCAGAGAGCGTTCCGCCGCCTCGATGTCGGCCATTGCGCCGGCGAGCGCTGTTCGGTTGGCCGACGTTCCGGCGTCGGGCCACAGACGGTCATCGACGTAACCGTGCGCCGCGCTCCACTCGAGCCGAGCGTGGCGCACGCGCCGCGTCGGGATGGCGATGGTCGGTTCCTCGCCGTGTCCGAACCCCGCCAGGTAATCGCCTAACGCCTGCCGCTCCGCCTCGGTCACGAGCAATAGGTCGAGGTGGCCATCGCCGGCATCGGCCGCGGGGGCAAGCGCGAGTCCTGGCCCCACGTACGGGATGTTCAGCGCGGCCACGAGGAGGTAGGACGCGGACAGGTCTTCGCCGTCGGCTTCGATGCGCCAGTGTCGGGGGCGCGCGCGATCCAGCATGCGCCGCATTCGCGCTCCGCGATTCCTCCGGGGTTGCCCGTCACCGTCCGACGTCCCCGACGTACCCGACGTGCCCGCCGCTTTTTCCGTTTCCTCGCGCTCCGCGTCGCGCAGCATTGCGGCAAACACGCCGACACCGGCGGATTCGACGAAGCGCACCGTTCCCCACGCCGCCCTGGCGGTCGCGATGTCGAGCGTCCGCTCCGTGCCGGAGCCGAGCCCGCGGAGGATGTCATCCACGCTCCCGGTCACACCCAGTGCGCGAGCAATGTTGTTCGCGGTACCGGTAGGCAGGATCGACAACGGAACATCGGGCGTTTTGGTCGCCATGAGACGCGCCACGGCACCAACCGTCCCGTCGCCGCCGGCCGCGAGCACGAGCTCGGGCGCACTATCGAGGCCGCGGGTCAGATCCACTGCCTCCGTGGACACGTAGGTCGGGTGGTGGCCGGCCTCGCGGAGACGAGCCAGGAGCTCGCCACCTACGTGATCCCCGGTTCCTGCCTCGGGATTGTGAACCAGCGTCACTCGCATTCGCGTCGCTCGGAAGGGCCAACACCGTTGCTATGCACGCGGCGGGCCCGGTTGTTGCCCGCTCTTTTGGCTCTCGGACCATCGGTCGTAACGCGTGCGCATCCTCGTTGCCAACGACGACGGTATCTACAGCCCAGGCCTCCGCGCACTGGCCCGCGCGGCTCGGCAGTTCGGCGACGTGCAGATCGTCGCGCCCGACGTCGAGCAGTCGTCCATGGGTCACGCCATCACGCATTCGCGGCCGCTCCGCATCAAGCGCACGCCGATCGACGACTTCGAGGCCTTCCGCGTGAACGGGACGCCCGCCGACTGCGTCGCGCTCGGGGTCGATGCGTGGGGCGGCGTGGACATGGTGCTTTCAGGAATCAACCTCGGTTACAACCTCGGAAACTCCATGTGGCACTCGGGCACGCTCGCGGCGGCGAAGCAGGCGGCGCTGCTCGGAACGCGCGGAGTTGCGCTCAGTACGCCGACTGGCGGTGACGAGCCCGACTTCACGCGGCTGGACCCGTTCGTCACCGAGGTGCTGTCGGTCCTCATTCCGGAAACATCGCTGCAGCTCGTGAACGTCAACTTCCCGCCGGAGCCGAAAGGACTGTGCTGGGCGTGTCAATCGGTTCGACACTATGATGGTCGCGTCGTGCCTGACGAGGACCCATCGGGTCGGAAGCTGTACTGGATCAGCGTCCGGCCGCTGGAGGAAGTGGAGGAAGGGACGGATCGCTGGGCGGTACGGAATGGTCTCGTGGCGCTCACGCCGCTGCGCCTGGACCTCACGGACCACGATGCTCTGGCGCGAGCCAGAACGCATGTCCCCATGGCGGAGAGCTCGGTTGCGCGTTAGGCTCGAATTGTAGCTATTCGTGCCAGGCACGAATTTCATCCAAAGAGCGCACCGCGGAACCGATTATTCGACCCCGCGGAAAACGCCATCCGCGTCCGCCGCCTCCGCGAACTCCCGGAAGTCCAGGTTAGCGATCGAGAGGTTGTTCTCGATCGACTGGATCGCTGACGGAATCGCGCGGAACACGCGGCCGGGTTCCTCGAACAGGTCAATGATGAGCAGCGTGTGTTCCGGGGAACGCATGGTGACTCCGTCCGCCACGATCGCGAACGACTTGGACGCGTCGCGCCCGAGCAACACGAGCTGCTCGCCAGTCAGGTCCCTGAACGCCGGGTCGTCGACGAAATCGACGTAGGCATAGAAACCGTCCACGGGCTGCCGAATTGCCGCGACGACCGTGTTCCAGGCGGTGTCGTCGGAGAAGTCCGTTCGGATGACGAGCGCCTGGTCAGACGTTGGCAGTGGCTTCATGGACCAAAGGGGTCAGAGTCGTTTGGGTTCGTTGGGGGAAGCACGAGGATGCCACATGGTGCCAACCATTTCAGGGCATAGATTGTCTATGGCCTTACCACCCTGACTCCAAGCGAAGGCCCTGCCCCATGCGCGAATGGATCGCGAGACTGATCGACTGGCTCCGCCGTGATTCCCTGGAGCGCGAGCTCGCGGAGGAGCTGCGCTTTCACCAGGCGCAGCTCGAGCGTGACGCCACCGCGGCCGGCAGGAACACCGGCCCCGACCTGGACGCCGCCAGACGACGCCTCGGCAATCAGACTCGCATCCGGGAGGACGCGCGGGAGCGCTGGTCCGTTCCCGTCCTCGACCATCTGCAACAGGACGTGCGCTACGCGCTCCGCGGAATCCGTCGGGCCCCGGCGTTCACCGCAACGGTCATTGCCACGTTAGGCCTCGGCATCGGCGCGAATGCGGCCATGTTCGACGTCGTGGACCGGTTGATGTTTCGCCCGCTCGCCCACCTGAGGGACCCAGGCTCGGTTCACCGGATCTACTGGCAGCTCGAGAATCGCGGCACCACGCGCACCACACAGACGACCTACTACACGCGCTACCTCGACCTCGAGCGATGGACCCGGTCGTTCAGCCAGCTCGCGGCATTCTCCGAGCGCAACGTCGCAGTCGGCGCGGGTGAGTCGAAACGTGAGCGCCGCATCGCGGCAGTGAGCGCGTCCTTCTTTCAGTTCTTCGACGCGCGCCCCGCGCTCGGTCGCTTCTTCACGGCCGACGAAGACACGACGCCGAGGGGCGCTGACGTCGCCGTCCTGTCGTACGACTTCTGGCAATCCGAGTTCGGCGGGCGTGACGTGCGCGGGGAGGTGCTCCGCGTGGGTAACATCCGCACGATGATCGTCGGCGTCGCGCCACCCGGCTTCGACGGGGTGAACGATGCAAATCCGCCGCTCGTGTACGTGCCCATCACGACCTACGCCGCCAGTGGCGGCAACGACGACGCGAAGCGGTACTTCACCCACTACGAGTGGGGCTGGGTGAACGTGATGGTGCGCGTCGCTCCCGGCGTCTCGGTCGAGGCGGCCGAGGCGGACGCCACGCAGGCGTTTCGTCGGAGCTACCAGGTGAGCGCGGCCGCTGATCCGGCCTCTCCGGCGATCGAAGCGGCGCGGCCGCGGGTCGCCGTCTCGGCCGTGCGTCCAGGCGCCGGACCACAACCCGCGCTCGAGGCGCGCACCGCGCTCTGGGTGACCGTCGTCGCTGCGATCGTGCTGGTCATCGCGACGGCCAACGTCGCGAACCTCTTCCTCGCGCGATCGCTTCGCCGACGACGCGAGACCGTCGTGCGGCTCGCGCTGGGCGTGAGCCGAGCGCGGCTGGTGATGCAGGCGCTGACGGAGAGCCTTCTCCTCTCGTTGTTGGGCGCGGCCGCCGCGCTCCTGATCGCGCAATGGGCGGGCGCGGCGATCCGTGGCCTTCTGGTCGCGACGACCGGCCCAGCTTCGTCCGTCCTGACCGAGCCCCGCACGCTCGGCCTAACGATTGGGCTCGCCGTCGCCACCGGCGTCCTCGTGGGACTCGTCACGGCTCTGTCATCCGGTCGAGGCGATCTCGGCCAGACGCTGCGTGGTGGCGTACGAGGGGGTATGGCAGAGCGTGCGCGCCTGCGTGCCGGTCTCCTCATCACGCAAGCTACGCTTTCCGTTGCCCTGCTCATCGGCGCGGCATTGTTCGTCAGAAGTCTCGAGCGCGTGAAGGCGATGCGAATCGGCTACGACGCGCAGCGTGTTCTGCTCGTCAGTCGCGTGATTCAGGGCGACGCCCTCGACGACAGCACGCAACGTCTGCTTCGCGTTCGGCTGCTCGAGGCCGCGCGTGCGCTGCCTGACGTCGAGTCCGCGGCGTGGGTGAGCAGCGCGCCGTTCGTGAGCACGTCGAACACGCGACTCTATGTCGCCGGCATCGATTCGGTCGACCCACTCGGCACGTTCACGTACCAGGCGACGACTGCCGACTACTTCCGCACGATGGGCACGCGGATTCTTCGCGGCCGGCCCCTCTTGCCCGAAGATCGGGCCGGCGCCCCTGGCGCCGCGGTCGTGAGCGAGAGCATGGCGCGCACGCTCTGGCCCGGCCAGGACGCGCTCGGAAAGTGCTTCCGCATGCGCGCAGACACGGCGCCGTGCATGACGGTGGTGGGCATCGCAGAGGACATGGTGCAGCGCGACCTGGCGGGCACGGAGCGGCTGCACTACTACGTGTCGATCGATCAGTACACGCGGACGTGGGGCAATGGGCTCGTATTGCGCGTGCGCGGCGACCCGCTGGCGAAGGCGGAAACAATCCGGAAATCGCTCCAGCGCGTCGTCCCCGGCATGTCGTACGTCACCACACAGCCCCTCGCGGACATCGTCGCCGACGCACAGCGGTCCTGGCGGCTCGGCGCGGCGATGTTCGTCGCGTTCGGCGGGCTCGCGCTGCTCGTGGCGGCAGTGGGTCTCTACGGGGTAATCGGCTACAACGTCGCGCAGCGCATGCACGAGCTCGGAGTGCGTGTGGCGTTAGGCGCCCAGCGCGCAGACGTGATCGGCATGGTGGTGAAGCAGGGCGTGCGGTTCGCGCTCGTGGGTGCGGCGGCCGGTGTCGCGCTCGCGTTGCTGTCCGGGCGCTGGCTCCAGCCCCTGCTGTTCCGCCAATCGGCGTCGGATCCCTGGGTCTACGGCGGTGTGAGCGCTGCCATGGTGATCGTCGCGCTCGTGGCGAGCCTCGTGCCGGCCATTCGCGCGTCGCGCGCCGATCCCGTCACCGCGCTCCGGGCTGAATAACCAGAGAACTGGTTGCAGGTTACCGAGTAATGCTTACTGGCGCGGGTAATTGGTCCAATTACCTACCCGTTTACCCGCGCCAGATACCGGTCAGTACACGCACCGCGTTCCCACCGAGGATAGCCGAGATGTCCGCATCGCCGTAGCGACGACGGATGAGCCCCTCGGTGAGATCGAACATCCGCTTCGGATGATCGAGCCCCGCGATCGTGATCTTCCCCGCCGAATCCGTGTGGTAGCGATAGCGGTCGAAGTTCGGCTGCGTCTTCGGATCCATCCCGCCACCGATCGGGTTCGGATTGCCGACCATGTCGAGGTCGCTCCCCACGGCGAGGTGCTCCACGCCCACCAGCTTCGCCGCGTAGTCCACGTGGTCGAGCGCGTGCTCGATCGTCACCGGCTCCTGTTCCCGCACCATGAAGCGGATGAAGGCGACGCCCATCACGCCGCCCGTCTTCGCCATCGCCCTGATCGCCTCGTCGGTCTTGAGCCGCGTTAGGCTCGGCGCCAGGGCCCGGCAGTTCGCGTGCGTGAAGATGACCGGACGCTTCGACGCCGCGATCCCGTCCATTGTTGTCTGATCGGCACAATGCGACAGGTCCACGGCCATGCCTACCTGGTTCATGCGCTCCACGATCGACAACCCGAACATCGACAGTCCACCGTCGCGCTGCTCGAGAAACCCGCTGCCGATCCCGTTGTTCATGTTGTAGGTCAGCTGCGAGATCCGCTGGCCGAGCCCCCAGAATGTGTTCACGTCATCCGGACGCCGGAAATGCTGGGAGTTCTGGAACGTGATCATTAGCCCAAGCTTTTTCGCCGACTTCGCCCGCGCGAAGTCGCTCCCGTCGTCGATCCGCGTAAACCAGTCGCTGTAGCCCGCCATGACCCCGTTCCAGTCCGCAAAGAATCGGATCGCTTCGTCGTAGTTCGATGGCGAATGGCCGAGCGCCACGGCGGTCATCTTCGAGCCGCGGTAGATGTCCGCGTCGGTGGCGGAGAGCGTGCCCGGCTCCTTGAGCCAGCGATCGATGCGTGGCGGCTTCTCGGCGAAGTCCTGAAAGCGGAACTGGTTGAGGAGATCGACGACGATGCTCTCCTCCATGAGCTTCATGCATCGGGTCGAGTATTCCGTCGCGGCCGCGGTGAATACCCGGTAGCGGCCGCGGAGAATCGCCGGCGCGCCCGCGATGGCGACTCCGAGTCGGGCGACTGCCGTCCGGCGCGAAATGCGTCGATCGAGGTGCGATGCCATTGCGGTGTCGTTCGCGTTGAGGTGGTGGAAATGGCTCGGGCGCCTAACAGGCTTGTCCTGCCGACCGGCGATCCGGTGATAGCTTAGCTCGTTGCCACCGAGGCCGCGACCTTCCGCCC
>JBKOYV010000145.1:0-21528 GCA_046725585.1 Gemmatimonadota bacterium
GAATCCCAAGCTCGACGGCGAGCTTCGTCATGACGATCGCGCCCAGCGCCATGACGGTGCCGCAGGAAAGGTCTACGCCGGCGGTGAGGATCACGAGCGTTTGCCCGATCGCGATGACCCCCACGACCATGACCTGCTGCACCACGATCGACAGGTTGTCGCCCGTGAGGAACCGGTCGCTCCGGGCGGCGAAGAACGCGCACGCGGCGATGAGGGCAATGAGTGGGCCGATCGTGCCGAGTGCACGCAGGACGGTACTGTCATTCCGAGCGAAGCGAGGAATCTTCATCCTCCCGGTAGAGGGCCCTCGCTCGGGACGATGAAGATCCCACGCTTCGCTCGGGATGACAAAAGCTGCGCTCGGGATGACAACTGGGCTCGGGATGACAACTATTTCCTACCGAAGCACGACGACATCCCGGCCGCGACGTCCTTGCTCTCGATGCCAGAGACGGGCTTCGCCGCGATGAGGGCAACGCCGGTGTCGGTATAGCCGCTCGGTTTTCTGCCCGTCTTGATGAACGCGGCCGCCGCCGCGACGCCGAGGTCCGCCATCTTCACCGGGTATTGCTGCGCCGTCGCGGCGATCGCGCCGGAGGCAATGTCCCTGACGCCCTGACATCCGCCATCCACCGACACGAGCACAACGCCCTTCTCCTTGCCTGCGGACTTGAGCGCCTTGTACGCACCGGCCGCCGTGGGCTCGTTGATCGTGTACACGACGTTGATGTCGGGGTTTTTCTGCAGGCAGGTCTCCATGCCCGTCTGGCCCTTCGTCTGGTCACCATAGCTGTCCGCCATGCAGACCACTTCGGGCGGTCGTCCGAGCGTGTTGCTCGCCTTCTCCGGCGCGGCGAGCCCAAAGCCCTTGAGGAAGCCGTTGTGGCGCTGCGCGCCGACGGGGTGCCCCGGGAGGAGATCGAGCGTCGCGATCTTCGGCGTCTTGCCGCCTAACGCCGCCCGCGCATACCGGCCGATGAGCGTGCCGGCCTGGTAATTGTCCGTCGCGTACAGCGCGTCGGTGGCATCCACCGGGTCTGTCGGGCTGTCCAGCGCGATCACGACCACGCCTTTCTCGCGGGCCTTTCTGATAGCGGGAACGATTGCTTTCGAGTCGTTCACGGTGATCATGATGACCTTCGCACCCGCGGCCATCATGTTCTCGAGCGCGGTCACCTGGCCGGCATTGTCGCCATCGTTCTTGCCGGCGCCGGTGATCAGCCGGAGCCCGTTGGCCTTCGCGGCGTTCTGCGCGCCTTCCTTCATCTTGACGAAGAACGGATTCGTCTCGGTCTTCGTGATCAGCCCGATGAGCGGCTGCTGTGCCCGTGCGCTGGTGGCGCCGGCGCCAACCAGGAGAAAAGCGAGGGCGCACCCGGTGCTCCGGAGCAGCGCTCTCGCAGGATCCGGCCGTTTTCGCGTCATCCGCGTCCCCGGTCTTCTACAGGTTGCGGCGATTCAGCTCGGACACCGCGAAGTCCGCCGCGCGAGCCGTGAGCGCCATGTAGGTGAGCGATGGGTTCTGACACGCCGTCGACACCATGCACGAGCCGTCGGTGACGAACACGTTAGGCGCGTCCCACACCTGATTGTGCTTGTTGAGCACGGAGTTCGTCGGGCTCGTTCCCATTCGTGCCGTGCCCATCTCGTGGATGCCCATGCCCGGGTAGTACTCGTCGTCGTACGTCTCGACCTCCTTGAGACCGCATGCCTCGAGCATTTCGGCCATGTCGTTCGCCATGTCCTTCCGCATGAGCCGCTCGTTCTCGCCGATCGCGCAGTCGATCTTGAGCACCGGCAGGCCCCACTTGTCCTTCGTCGTCTCGTCGATCGTCACCTTGTTCTCGTGGTTGGGCAGCATCTCGCCGAAGGCGGTGCCGCCCATCGTCCACTGACCTGGCTCGGCCGCCTTGTCCTTGAACGCCCCGCCGACTCCCAGCTCCGCCACCGCGCGCGACCAGCCATCGCGGCCCGCGCCGCCCTCGTAGCCGAACCCGCGCAGATACGGGCGCTTGTCGCCGAACAGGTTGCGGTAGCGCGGCACGTATGACGGGTTCGGCCGGCGACCATAGTAGTACTTGTCGTCCAGGCCTTCGACACGGCCCTGCGCACCGACGCGGAAGTGATGATCCATCAGGTTGTGGCCCAACTCTCCCGAGCTGCTCCCGAGTCCGCCCGGCCAGATGTCCGTCGCCGACCGGAGCAGGATCCACGTCGAGTTCAGCGTCGACGCGCAGAGGAACACGACCTTGGCCGAGTAGTCCGTGACCTGGTTCGTTATTCCGTCGAGCACGCGCACGCCGGTGGCGCGCTTGCGATCCTTGTCATAGAGCACCTCGTTGACGATCGCCCACGGCTTGAGCGTCAGGCGTCCCGTCTTCATCGCCGCCGGGAGGGTCGACGACTGCGTGCTGAAGTACGCACCATAGGGGCAACCGAGCCAGCAGGCATCGCGGTACTGGCAGGCGCCACGGCCGGGCAGGGGCTGGGAAAGGTTCGCGGTACGGCTCGAGATCAGGCGGCGCTTGCCGTCGAACTTGGTCGTTAGGCGGTCCGCCACGAGCTGCTCGGCGCAGTTGAGCGGCATGGCCGGCTGGAACTCGCCATCCGGCAGCTGCGCCAGCCCTTCCTTCGAGCCGGCGATGCCCGCGAACCGCTCGGCGTGACCGTACCACGGCGCAATGTCGGCGTAGCGGATCGGCCAGTCGGTGCCGAGTCCCTGCTTCACGTTCGCCTCGAAGTCCAGATCACTCCAGCGGAAGCTGCAGCGCCCCCACATGAGCGAGCGGCCGCCGACGTGGTAACCGCGGTACCAGTCGAAGCGCTTGACCTCGGTATACGGTGACTCCTCGTCGGACGCCCACCAGTCGAGGTTCTTCTCGTTGAGCGGGAAGTCGCGCTTGAGGACCGGGTAGTGGCGCTCCATCTCGCGAGTGCGGCCTCCGCGGTGGGGGTACTGCCACGGGCCCTTCGTGGTATTCACGTAGTCCTTGATGTGCTCGATGTTCTTGCCGCGCTCGAGCAGCAGGACGCGGAGTCCCTTTTCAGTGAGCTCCTTCGCGGCCCATCCGCCGGAGATTCCGGATCCGACGACAATCGCGTCGTACGTTGTGGATTGCACGCTCCCTTCCGCGGCTGAGGACTCTGCTAGCGGTCGTATCCGTTTTCGACCGACGCGGAACATGGCAAGAGCCGCGGAGCCCCGCTAGCGCGCGACGCCGTCCGGCCGCGGCGTCGTCAGTCGAGTCCCTTCTGAAGCGCCACGGCGACCGCCGCGGTCCGCGAGTCGACGCCGAGCTTCTGGTAGATATTCGCCAGGTGCGCCTTCACCGTTCGCTCGGCGATGTCGAGCTGCTCGGCGATCTCGGTGGTGCGTGCGCCCCGCGCCAGCGCGCGAAGGACTTCGCGCTCCCGTGCGGTGAGTCGCGCGAGGTCTCGGCGATCGAAAGGCAGTTCCACCGGGGCGCCCGCCTGCCTAACGCTCTCGGTCTCCTCCGCGACGGCTCGGGCCGGCACCGGCGACGAGGCTGGCGCATCGCGTCGCACCAGCGCAGCGACCGCGTGAGCCAGCACTCCGACGACGGCCAGCAGTAGGCCGACCGTGGCCGCGCGGTACGTTCCCCACGCGAGTGCTGTGCTCACGCCGAACAGGAGGATGGCTCCGGTCGTGATCGCCATCGTTCCCCATTGCGACCCGGCGACAACGATGGCTTCGACGGTGAGCGCAACGTACAGCGTCAGGACGACGGGAACGATCGTCCCGGTCAGGCCAACGAGGAAGACGAGCGCGGCCTGGATGGCCAGATACCCGGCGAGCGTGATGCGTTCCCGAACGCGGTCGCCGAACCAGTAGACGACACCGTGCGCTATGAGCGCGAGGGCAACGGCAACCGTGATCCCCAGGCCCGGTCGTCGGTCCGCGATGGGCATCGAGAGGCTCGAGGCCGTGTTGAACGCGGCCAGAGCGGCGATGCCGATCGCGAGCGTTCGTCCGAGCCGTTGGTCGCGCATACGGCGAAAGTGGGTTGGCGCCCCGAATCCAGCAACCCTCCGCCCGGAGGACTAGTCCGTTCGTACGATGCGTCGCGAGATGTGGCGGCGTACGGTTGCGCTCGTGCGCCACGACGGCGCTACCCTCCTCGACCGGAGCGCTCCCGTGAACGTCGCACGCATCGACCGTATCAAGGCAGGCGCCAGACTCGCCGCCGTCTGGATTCCGACGCTGTTCCTCGTCTTCGTGTTCGCCCCGCAAGCGTGGAACAAGCTGTCGGACACGGGTGGTTGGGCGGTCGCCTTCCGCCACTGGGGCTATCCGACGTGGTTCCGGATCCTCATCGGGTTCGTGGAGACGGCTGCCGCGTTGCTCCTCCTCTGGCCTCGGACCGCGGTCATTGGTGCGGCGCTCATCATCGCCGTCATGCTTGGCGGAACAGGGACCCACATCGTGAAGGACCACGGACGACACGTGACGAGCGAGGTCTTGCCGCTCACGCTCGCCACGATCGTTTTCGTCATCAGAATGCGTAGAATCCGGAACGCTCGCCGCTAGCACGTGCCGCTCTGGCCGCCAGGGTGCGGTCGCTGGGTGGTACGGTGGATGTCCGCCCGCCTGTGAAAAGCGCGTTTCGAGCGTGTGAAGGACGCTCAACTCACGCGCCGCGGTTTCCTCGCGGACTCCAGTCGAGCCGCCACCGCGGGTTGGCTCGCGCTCAACATCCCGTGGCTCACCGCTCTGGCCGGGTGCGCCCGCGACGACGCGCGCAAAGGCGGCGCGTTCGTCGCCCTCACGGCCGCGGAGGCGAAGGCGATGCGCGCGTTCGCAGCGCGGATCATTCCATCGGACGAAAGCATGCCCGGCGCCGAGGAAGCCGGGGCGGTTCACTTCGTCGACCGCGCGTTCGGTATGCCGTTCTTCGCCGAAAGCGTTCCGGTCATCCGTGCGGGGCTCGCCGACCTCGACGCGCGGGCACGAGCCACCGGGGCGGAGGATTTCGCGACGCTACCTCGCCCGTATCAGGACAACATCATGCGTCAGGTCGAGCGCGAGCCGTTCTTCGCGGCGGCGCGTATGCTCGTCATCGTGGGAACGCTCGCCGATCCGTCCTACGGCGGCAACAAGCATGGCGCGGGGTGGACCATGCTCGGCATCGAGGAGCGGGCCACGTACTCGGCGCCATACGGATGGTACGACGCTGAAGCCGACGCGGCCTCGCGGAAGCGGGTCGCATGAATCAGCGGACGTACGGCGAAGGAGACTCCGTCGACTTCGTGATCGTCGGATCGGGCGCCGCGGGTGGCGTGCTCGCGAAGGAGCTGGCGACATCCGGGTTCGACGTCGTCGTCTTCGAGGCCGGTCCGTGGCAGCAGCCTAACCAGTTCACACACGACGAGCTGGCCGTCGAGCGCGAGAACGCGATGCTCAATCTCGGGTTCGAACCAGTCCAGACGATTCGAGCGAGCGAAGCCGAGCCGAAGCGGCTGAATACCGGACGCGGGCTGGCATACCGGCGCGGCGTGGGCGGGAGCAGCGTACACTTCGCCGCGAACTACTGGCGCTTCCGCCCGATCGACTTCAAGGAGCGATCGAAGTGGGGGCCGATCAGCGGCACCGGGTTCGCCGACTGGCCCATCACCTACGAGGAGCTCGAGCCGTACTACACGAAGGTTGATTGGGAGATTGGCGTGTCAGGCGCGCCAGGGCCGTTCGACCCACCGCGATCGCGCCCGTACCCGCTGCCGCCCGTGCCTAACAAGTCATCGGGCGCAGTGCTGGAACGAGGAGCACGCGCGCTCGGGCTTCATGCGCAGGTCTCGCCGCTCGCGATCCTCTCCAGGCAGTATGACGGTCGCTCGCACTGTCTCGCGTGCGGGCACTGCTCGTACTACGGCTGCGAGTTCGGCGCGAAGTCGTCCACACTCGCAACGGTGATCCCGAAGGCGGTCGCCACGGGTCGGTGCGAGGTCCGAGCCGATTCCACGGTGTTCAGCGTGGAGACGAACGCGAAGGGTCGCGCGACCGGTGTCGTGTACTGGGATCGCGAAGGGAAGGAGCGGCGGCAGCAGGCGCGGGCGGTCATCGTCGCCGCCAACGGCGTCGAGACGACTCGCCTGCTGCTTCTGTCGGCGTCGCCCCGATTCCCGAACGGGCTCGCGAACTCGAGCGGCAACGTCGGCCGCTATATCATGTTCAACGGCCACGCCGCGACGTTCGGGCGATTCGAGCACCCGCTGAACGAGTACAAGGGCCCGGTCGCGACCCGCATGGTGCACGATTTCTACGATGCGGATCCGAAGCGCGGGTTCTACGGCGGTGGCGGCATTGACGCGCGCTTCAACTACCAGCCGATCGGGTTTGCGCTGGGGGTACTGCCGGACGACGTGCCGATGTGGGGGCCTGAGTACAAGCGGGCACTCACTGACTACTTCACGCACTCCGTACGCTTCTACGCCCACCTCACGTCGCTGCCGGTGGCAACCAACACCGTAACGCTGGATCACGATCATCCGGATCGCTGGGGACGTCCGGGGCTCTGCCTAACGTATACCGATCACCCGGATGACATGAAGGCGAAGCACTGGTTCCGCGACCGCGCGGAGGAGCTCATGCACGCCGCGGGCGCCACGCGCGTGTGGACTCAGCCTGTGCTGCCGATCGATGGCGGAGTGCAGCTGCTTGGCACGGCACGCATGGGTGACGATCCGCGTGACTCGGTCGTGGACCGCTACCACCGCGCGCATGACGTGCCGAACCTGTTCATCTGTGACGGCTCGAGCTTCGTGACGTCGGGTCGCGGCCAGCCGACGATGACCATCCAGGCGCTCGCGTATCGGGCTGCCGAGCACATTGCCCGGTTCGCGCGCTCGCACGAGATCTGAGCGTCTCCAGGCATCGCGGCCCGCAACCGAAAAGCGTGGAACGCGGAGCAGACGGATCTTGAACGGCGATCACGCGGATCGCTCCTCCCGCGCGTCGGACTCCTTGCCCAAGCGGCCGGGATTCTTTGTTGAACGGCCTCGGGAAGCTAGAGCTGAGCGGGTGGCACCTCACGTGACACGGTCATGCCAGGCCAGTGGCTCGGGCAGCTCGTCGAGGGCGAATTCGATGTGAACCACCCGCCGATGCGCCGCGACCGTCGCCGGTGACGAGGCGTGCAACAGCAGCGGACGAAACGCGAGAATGGCACCTCGCTCTGCGAGACACGCCACCTCCTCACGAGCGCCGCGCCAATGATCGATTGCCGTAGCCGAGAGACGTCCCAGGCGGTGCGAGCCGGGCAGGACGCGGACAGGCCCGTTGTCGGTGCGGCAATCATCCAGGTGCAGGCGGACCGCAAGCATCCGCTCGAGCAGCGCTTCGGGCGGTTGCACGTGCGCAACGCCGTCCTTCTCACTCCACGGACCGAAGCCCGGAACGTCAACACGTTCGCGCACGGCAATCGTTAGGTCCTGGTGCCACACGACCTTCCAGTTCGCCGCCGGCGTCTTGTCGAACAGGATGGCGCGAACCGCGAAGCAGTGAGGCCCGAGCACGGCTTCGGCGACGGAACGCACCGCCCTCGATGTGGCAAGCGAGCGGACCGCCGGGGAACGAGCGAGCAGGTTCCGGACGCCACCCCGGGTTTCATGTTCGGCCGCGATTGGTGATAGCTCGGCGATCAGGCGGTCGACGACGAGCTGCGGCACGACCGGCGGCGTGACGCCCCATCCCTCACGGTCCACGGCAGACGCAAACTCCACCTCTTCGGCGGCAGTCAGGCTCACGACACACTCCTCCAGGTTGGCTCGCGCCTCAAGTTAAGGCAGATTAGCCGCATGCACAGCGCGCACACGGGTCTCTACGTCGTCATGGGCGTCTCCGGCGGTGGCAAGACTCGTGTCGGCGCCGCCTTCGCGAAGGCGCTCGGCATCGACTTCGTCGAGGGCGACGCCTACCATCCGCCCGAGAATGTGCGGCGAATGTCGTCCGGCATCCCACTCACCGACGAGGACCGCGCCGGATGGCTCCAATCACTCGCCGTGCGAATTCGTGAAGCGAAGGATGCCGGCACGGGCATCGTCGTGGCCTGCTCGGCGCTCAAGCGATCCTACCGCGACGTCCTTCGCGCAGGAGCCAGGCCGGCGCCGCTCCAATTCATCTACCTTCGAGGCTCGCGCGCGGTGATCGGCGAACGCCTGGCCGCGAGGCGCGGCCACTTCATGCCTCCGGCTCTGCTGGACAGTCAGTTCGCCACACTCGAGGAACCGGCACCCGACGAGCACGCGTGGGTGTGCGACGTTGGCCCGCCGTCAGAGGAGATCGTCGCCGCACTCGTCGACCGCGCCTCCAAACCGCCCGAATGACGCCGCAAACGCGGCTGCTCCTCCTCGCGTTAGGTGCGGTAGCGCTGCTGATCGTGTCGATCGCGCGCCTCAAGCTGCACCCGTTCGTGGCACTCACGACCATCTCGCTCGCTCTCGGCGTCTCGGCTGGGATGGACCTGGGCGCCGCGGTCAAGGCATTCCAGGATGGCGTGGGTGGCGTGCTCGGGTTCATCGCCGTAGTGGTCGGACTCGGCACTATGCTCGGGAAGCTGATGGGCGAGTCGGGCGGCGCGACGCGCATCGCGACCACGCTCATCGCGCGCTTCGGCGAACGCCGAGTGCACTGGGCCATCATGCTCGTGGCGTTCATCGTCGGGATCCCGGTGTTCTTCCAGGTCGGCTTCGTGCTGCTCATCCCGCTCGTGTTCAACATCGCGCGCCGTGCGGGGATGTCGCTCGTGAAGATCGGCATCCCGCTCGTGGCCGGCCTGTCGGTCGTTCACGGGATGCTGCCGCCGCATCCGGCCGCGATGCTCGCCGTGGGCGCGTTCAAGGCGGACATCGGGCGCACGCTTCTCCTGGGTATGGTCGTTGGGTTGCCGACCGCTGCCCTGGCGGGACCGATCTACGCCACGTGGGTTGCCCCGCGCATCGTACTTCCGGCACACAACCCACTCGCGGCCCAGCTCGAGGGTAGTTCGGGGCAGGGGGCGTTAGGCGAGGCGGAACGAATGCCGGGCTTCGGGATCTCGGTGTTCACCGTGCTCATCCCGGTGCTCCTGATGCTGCTCGCCAGCGCCGCCGACGCGATGCCGTCGCTGAACCCCGCCGTCCGCTCGACGCTGCACTTCATCGGGCAACCTATAGTCGCCCTGCTGCTCGCCCTGCTCTTCTCGTTCTGGTCGCTCGGCCGCGCGAGACGCTTCACGCGCGAAGAGATCATGAAGTTCTGCAACGACTGCCTGGGGCCGACGGCGACGATCGTGCTCGTGATCGGCGCCGGCGGCGGCTTCAATCAGGTGCTCGTGCAGAGCGGCGTGGGACGCGCGATCGCCGACATCGCGCGCGACGCGCACACCTCGCCGCTCATTCTGGCCTGGAGTGTGGCGGCGCTCATCCGTGTTGCCACGGGCTCCGCGACCGTCGCGATGACGACCGCGGCGGGGATCGTCGCCCCGATCGCGATCGCGACGCCTGGTACGCCGCCGGAGCTGTTGGTGCTCGCCACGGGAGCTGGTTCGCTCGTGCTGTCGCACGTGAACGACTCCGGCTTCTGGCTCATCAAGGAGTTCTTCAACATGACCGTCCCGCAGACGCTCAAGACGTGGACGGTGTCGGAAACGATCGTGGGCGTCGCGGGACTGGCTTTTACGTTGCTGGTGAGCCTCGCGTTCTGACGCCTGGCATCGCGACCGGTCTAGTTGAAGAACCACGAACGCAGAACGTGCAGACCGCCCGCTGACGCGGGCGGGCTCAGAAGGACGCTGAAAGCTCCGCGCGCACGTCTGCTGTCCACGCTCAACGAGCCGGGTTTTTGAAGGGTAACGGCGCTTGTCATCCCGAGCCGTCAGGCAGTTGTCATCCCGAGCCGCCAGGCGAGGGATCCTCAGGTTCCCGGTAGAGGGCTCTCGCTCGGGACGATGAGGATCCCTCGCTTCGCTCGGGATGACATCAGCCACAATGAGCCTCCCGGTCCGGGGCAGTTCCATTCAAAATCCTGGCTCGTTGCGCGCGGAGACCGTCGCCCACGCGGAGCACTCGGCGTCAGTCTGCGCCCGCCAGCGGCAGCTCGCGGTCCGCGACTTCTGCGTTCGTGGTTCTTCAAGAGAACGGTGGCGATGCTGGACACACCTGGCGTTCGTTAGGCATCATTCGACCCCGCCAGCCTCCTCGATGAGCCGCATGGCCGGCTCGCTCACGAAAACTCGATCGCGGAACCGGCGGCCCCACGACAGTGGGGTCACGTCACGGTACTCCTGTCGTGTCGTATCCCCGTGCCCGGGGTGAAGCTGTTTCCAGATCGAGGCGCGCACGTTGGGGTCCGCACCTCGCTCGAGGAACAGTTTGGTGAAAGGCGCGACGAACGGCCCGCGGTTCCGAAAGTTCATCCAGAAGTTCGGCTGCGAGACGACCGTCAAGAACAACGCGGTGTAGCCGCCGAATCCACTCGCGCCCACGGCCGATTTCGCGTTGACATCCATGCCCTTGTCGAGCAGCCACGCCGCGATCTCCAGCTCGTCGTAATCCACGCACATGTGCAGGAGTGTCGTGCCGCCTAACGGCGTGCCCACGGTCGCATTGATCTCCGGGCCGCAGCCCATCTCGGCCGGGTAGATCTCGCGATGCGTGAACGTTCGGCCGAGGAGCGATGGGTCGCGCCCGAGATGGTCCTCGAGGAGGTCGATTCGCCCGCGGTGCAGCGCCATCGGCGCGGTGTCGGGAAAGACGACGCCGTGCTTCTCGTACAGCGCGAGAATCGCGTGCTTCGCGTGGGGCTTGCGCCCGTCCGTCTCGAGCACGACGTCGACCGGGGCGAGCAGCTTCCCGCTGTCATCGTGGACTCGCGCGCCGCGCGACAGGGCGAACGCCGTCCCTTCGACGCTCAACGTGTACGCCGGCCCGCCGAGCGCGCCGTCGGGCAGCGGCGGATAGCCGAGCAGCGCGTGCAGAATCGCCGCCGTTTCGATCTTCCCCTGAAGGGTCGCGCGATCGATTGCCTTTTCGAGGTCCCGTGCGCCGAGATCGTAGAGCATCCGCATGATCCGGTCGCGGCCGAGGTTCGCGGCGTACGACATCGGCGGACCCCAGTTGCATCCATGGCGAATGCGCGCGTCCTCGTGAATCAGCTTCGGGTTTCGCGTGACGAGGTCGCGCACGACGTCGATGTCATCCTGCCAGATGGCGTCGATGAGCTGAGTCGCCTGGACCAGTCGCGTCCAGCTCGATGCGTCATAGCTTCGCGCGAGCACGAGTTGGGCGTCCGCGAGCTTCGCGTTCGCTGGGTCGATCGGGTCGGGGTGCCGCTCGCGCAGCTCGGCGACGGCTTCGGGATCGCGGGCGTGAATGGCGCGGAGAAGGTCCTTCGCCTGGTGCTTGAGCTGGTCCAGGTCCGGACGAACGGGCAGGTGACGCACGGGCATGACGAGCCTCCTTGGAGTGCGCCCGGGTCCGCTGGCGTGGGCGAAGGAGGTTCGGACTTG
Organism: Gemmatimonadota bacterium; assembly: GCA_046725585.1. GTDB lineage: Bacteria > Gemmatimonadota > Gemmatimonadetes > Gemmatimonadales > Gemmatimonadaceae > JAJKIV01. Next base: position 11,502 of record JBKOYV010000145.1, read on the forward strand.
TTGTCATCCCGAGCCGTCACGCCTTGTCATCCCGAGCCGTCAGGCGAGGGATCCTCACCATCCCGATAGAGAGCCCTCGACCGGGAACCTGAGGATCCCTCGCTCCGCTCGGGATGACAAGCGAGGGATGACACAGCGACGTTCACAGGTGGACTCGGTCCTTTCCGCGGACGGGAGGCGCCCTGCGCACCGCTGCGAAACTGAATCCGCGCTGCGGCGCCGCGCAAGGACACAGCTCGGCCTACCGTGATTTCCGGCCTGTCCCCTTCGGCCAGTACGCGAACTCCGGCACGTAGCACGCGCCCTCCAGATCCGCGACGCGATCGCGGAGATACGTCTGCGCATCCGCAATTGCCGCGTTGTACACCGACGGCGCGATCTCCTTCAGGAAGAACTCGAGCAGGAGACGCGCCTGCAGGTCACCCATCTCCTGATCCAGATGTTCGGCAGCATAACGCTTGATGGACCCGATGGCCTTCTCGGTCGCATCGTCGGAAAGGGCAAGAGGCATGAGGGACGTGAAACGTTAGGCCAGGGTCAGGGTCGATGAACGTTCGTCAGGTAGAGGTCGAGCGAGCCGAACGACAGCCGCGATTTCATCTGCAGGATCATGCGGCGCTCGTCGTCCGAGATCCACAGCTCGGCGTGGCCATCCTCGGAGAACACGCCCTTCGTCTTGATGACCGGCTGTATCACCACGGCGTCGAACGTGCCCGCCGGCACCTTCACGCGCTCGCGACGCAGCACGCGAATCGTGACAGGATTGCGATCGGGCTTGAAGTACCGCTGGAACTCGTACGTGCGCCCGACCTCGAGCGGCACCGTTCGAACGAAATAGACGAATGACCCATCGTCCAGCGGCTCCGCGACCGATGGCTGCTCCGGCTTGTCGTCGGTGAGGTCGTCGTACGTGCGACGCTCCGGGAAGATCTCGTAGCGGTGCTGGCGCTCCTTCGAGCCTTCGTTCTGATCCTGCACGAAGCGGAGCGACGCGAGATCGTCGGTCGCGAACCAGCTCTCGAAGACGTCCTCGACGGCATAGAGTGGGATGCCGCCACTGATTCGGAACGTCGTATGATACGCCGGACGTCCGCGCACCGTATCGATGCCCCGGACCTCCATCGATCCGCTCCCCACCTTGATGACGCCGAAATGCACGTCGTACGAGAGGCGCTCGCCGGGAACGAACGGCCGCGAGACGGCTGTCGTCGTAGCGCCTGCCTGTTGCGCCTGCGTAGTTGTCGTCACGCCCATCGCGACGATCCCGATCATGATCAGCCTCGCGCACCGCCCGTTCTCCATGGCTCCTCTGTTGTGTCAGCCGGCGTTGTCTAGGCTCCGAGGCGCCGACGCGTCTCGTCGTTCGGCGTCCTGGCGCGCCGCGTGAGTAAGATGCCGTCGCGCGTGAGGACGTCGGAACCGCCGCCGTCCTGATACCCCGCAATCCCGCGGTCGCCTCGGGCGAGCTCTAGATGTAGAGGTGGCCTTCGCGCGGATAGCGGGCATGGCGCGCGATGGCGGCGTGATCCACTGACGCGAACGCCTGCGCCGCGCCGAGTGCGGCGAGCACGGCGTCGATTGCGTCGCCGCCGGGGTCGCGCATCATGACGCGACGATCGCGATCGCCAATGTGCACGAGGCCGGCGATGCCATTCATGATGGCGCGGCGCGCTGCGCGGCGACGCCGGGTCAGCGGACCGCCCGCCGGCTGCTTGTAGTTCTGCGCAGGAAGCCCCAGCCGCTTGAGCGTCGACGCCGGGCACGCTTCCACGAGCACGCGGTCCGCGGACGCCAGGCGTGCGTATTGAAACGGAAGCACAGCCGTGGCCGGGTTGCGCCGGAGTCGTCGGAGGACGCCGTGCATCCCGTGCATCGTCTGATAGATGATCCGGTAGTGATACGGATCGAACGGTGCGCGCGCGTCGATGTCGGTCTGACGGCGGATGTGCATCTTCGGCCCCAGCGTGCGCGCGCGGCGCACGCACTCGAGGCCGAGCCCGTAGTCGTCGGCGCGGTACTCGTGCACGAGGGCGAGCTGGCGCGGCCATCGCGAGCGCTCAGGGAAGAGCTCGATAGGCAGGCCGAACGGAAAATCGAACGCCCAGAGCGCGTCACGAGAGTCCGCCACGAGCCTGACGAGATGCGCGAGCGCGGCTGCGCGTTCTGCGGTACCGGCCAGGCGGTCGAGCCGGTCGAGCGCGCCTAACGCGAACTCCCGTCCCGTGCCCGCAGTGCCGTTGGTTGCGGCCGGATCGAGTCGAGCGATCCACGTCGTGCGGCCGGCGAGCCGCGCACCGCTGAAGTCCACCCCGAACACCGCCCCGAACGCCCGCGCGGGCGTCTGTTCCATCGACACTGCCACTGCCCGGTCCCTTCTCTCGGATTCGCGTCGGGAGAAATGTAAGGGCCGGACGTCCATGCATCCCAACGGCTGGACCGCGGAAAGCGGAGCGCGGATGCAGGCGGAGGAACGGCGGCGGATGACCCGCCTATTTGACCAAAACCCCGGCGTCGAACACGATCCTCCCGTCGAAGACCGTCATGAGGCACTTGGCCTCCTTGATCTCGGGCGTCGGCACCGAATAGAAGTCGCGGTCCCAAACCGCGAGGTCCGCGTACTTCCCAACCTCGATGGATCCGATCTTCTTCTCGAGGAACATCTGCCGAGCCGCCCAGATCGTCACCGCTCGAAGCGCGGTGTGCACGTCGACCGACTCGGCGCGACCGAACGGATCCTTGCCATAGACGCCTAACAACGGCTCGCGAGCAATCGCCGCCCAGATGCCATACCGCGCAGGGAAGGGCGTAACGGGAAAGTCCGACCCGTTCGCCCACGTCATGCCCTTCGCCCGGAAAGTCCTGAACGGATTCAGCCGCAGCGACCGCGTCGGCCCGAAGTTCCCCGCGTACGTGTCGCCAAGCCACCAGGTGAACGTCGCGGATGGCTCGGGGAAGCCGGCGTCGAAGTCGCGCTGGAGCTTTGCCATCACATCGATGGCGTGGTCGGTCGGGATGTTCGAGTGAATGACGCCGTGGCGAAGGCCGTTCTTTGGATTCTCGCGCATCGCCTGGTCGTACGTGTCTACCACCCAGTCGATGCCACGATCGCCTATCGAGTGCACCGACACGTGCATGCCTGCGTCGTGGTAGATGCGAATCAGCAGGCGCATCGTGTCGGGGTTCGACGCCGGGTAGCCACGGTTGCCCGTATCGACGCCGCGATAATCCTTGTTCCAGTCGTCGTAGAACCACGCGGTTCGTGCGCCTCCCGAGCCGTCCACGTAGAGCTTCACTCCACCAGCGATCACATGATCGTCGCCCGTGCTCTCGTACGGCCTCGTCATCGCCGCACGCTCGGCTATGAGCTGCCTGGCCCCTTCGATGGAACGGCCGCCTGACCAGAGCGCGAACACGCGAACGTTGAGCGCACCGTCTCGCTCGACCTTCCTGTAGATGTCCCACGTTTGCGAAGAAATTCCCGGGTCCTTGAGGCCGGTCATGCCTTCGGCGTTGAACGCCTTCACGAAGTCGCGAATGCCGGCCTCGGTCTCGGCTGCCGAGCGTGCCGGCACGAGGCGGCGAACGAGTCCGGCGGCGGACTCGCGCAGAAGACCAGTCGGTGTGCCGTCCCGGTTCCGGTCGATGGTGCCGCCGGGCGGATCGCGCGTGTCCTTCGTGATGCCCGCGAGGCGAAGCGCCGCGCTGTTCGCGACGACGTAGTGGCCGGTCGTCTGGGTGAGCACGACCGGGTTGTCAGGCGACGCCGCGTCGAGGTCCTTCGCGGTGATGACACGGCGCTCCTCGAGCTTGCCCTCGTCCCAGCCGCGGCCCTGAATCCACACGCCGCTCGCGGTCGTCGCCGCCTTGGCACGAACCGCGGCGGCGACGTCACCGATGCTCTTGACGTTCGGGTAGCTCAGGTCGAGGACGTAGAGGCGGTCGGCGCCGCCACCCGAGAAGTGTGCGTGGGCGTCGAGCAGCCCTGGTGTGACCGTGCGTCCGGCAAGATCGATGCGCCGCGCGTTAGGCGCGGCGGCTCGTTCCACGTCCGCGGTGCTCCCGACGGCGACGATGCGGTTCCCGGCGATGCCGACCGCCTGGACGACGCGGTCGGCGGAATCGACGGTCAGCACGCGGCCGTTCACGAGGATGAGATCGGCGCGCGGTTGTTGCGCACCTAACGGGAGTGCGGTGAGCGCCGCGGCGAGCAGCGCACGGTGCACGGCCGTCCTCATCGTTTCATAAAACGGATGTCCCGACTTCGTTCGTCGACCGTGACGCTGAACCCCGTCACCCGCCCTGACGGGTCTCGCTGAAACTCCACCGACCGCATGAACCCCGTGGAGCCCCCGAACTCGTTCTTCCAGAGCTGCGTCAGCGTGATCGTGCCGTGACGCGGATGCTTCATCACGAGCCCGCTGTCGGCCAGCTCGACTCGGTATCGCGTCTGGAGCTCATCGCTCTCGTATTCCCCGGCGAACGCACGGAGCTGCTCGCGCGATAAAGGCGCCGCTTCGTCGAGCTTAGGGTAGACTTTCCCGCGATAGCTCAGCTGCACGGGGCGCCCGGCGACCGCCTGAAACGTCATCGGTGCGCTGTACGCATCCACCCAGAACGCCGTATCCGACCGCGCCGTCATGGCCGCTTCGGCTTCGCGTGTTGCCTGCGTCTTGAGCATTGCGCCATCGCGCCTAACGCGGACGAACCAGCCCGGCCCGAGCCTGTACAGTCCCGCGTAACGGTCGAGGATGGCGGGCTCGACCTGCACCGAGGGACCCGTGGCCAGGGAGCTCGCGGCAGGCGGCTGCGCGGGCCCGAGCTCGTTCCCCAGGTAGATGTCGGCCAGGTTGAACGCCGCACGACCCGGGTTCACGCCGCCATTCGAGAGCACGATGACGCCAAAGTGCTGCTGCGGAAAATGGAGCACGAACGTCGCGAACGACGCCCATCCGCCGCTGTGACTCACGGTTGGCTGCCCGCGGTAATCGCCATGCGAGACGCCGAACGCGTACGGAATGGTGGACCCGTCGTTCAGCTTCCCCCGTGTGCGGGTCAGGTTCATCGCCGCCGCACCGCCCACCTTCGGGTCATCGAAGTTCGTGACCCACTTCGCGAGATCTTCCACGGTGCTGAAGAGAGAGCTCGAGCCGAGCGCGGTGAGGTTGTCGGTGACGCTCGAGTAGCTCCCGTCGGGGCGCCGCGCATAGCCGGTCGCGCGGTTCGGGACGACCATCTGATGGTCGTCGTGGAAGTGCGAGCTCGTCATGCCGAGCGGGCGGAAGATCCGCTCGTCGGTGAACTGGCGGAACGACTTCCCACTCACTCGCGCGACCGTCTCCGCCAACAGGTTGTAGCCGGTGTTCGAGTAGGTGTATTCGGCGCCCGGCACGAAGTTCAGCGTGCGCTGGTTGTAGGCGAACCTGAGGATCTGGTCGAACGAGATCACATCATCGAAGCGCCAGCCGGCGAGCGCGAGTGTCCCCGGCCAGTCGCGATAGCCGCTCGTGTGGTGCAGCAGGTGGTCGATCGTGACCACGTGGCCGACGTCGCCGAGCTCCGGGATGTACTTCCGGATGTCGTCGGTGAGCTTCACACGTCCGTCGGTCACCAGCATCGCGACGGCGAGTCCGGCGAACTGCTTGGAGACCGACGCGACGTCGAAGACCGTGGACGGCGTGATGGGCACACGATGCTCGAGGTTCGCGTAGCCATACCCACGCGCAGTGAGCAGCTTGCCATCGCGAACGACCGCAACAGCGACTCCAGGCGTTAGGCCGCGCGTTTGCTCGGCGAACAGCGAGTCGACGCGCCGGTCGATTGCGGGCGTTTGCGCCCGAGCGCTTGGGCTGGCGGCGGCGAGCAGGAGTGCCACCGCGGGAACGAGGGGCCGACGTAGCCTCGTTCGGTCACGGCCTCGCGGTATTGCCGCCATACCAGATCGCTTACTCATCGGTCGGTCGAGTCGCGTCGACCGAGATCCGCAGCGCTTCGTTCAGCTCTGCGTCACCCGAGATGATCGTTGCCCAGGAGACATCGCGGCCTTTGCGCTTTCCCTTCTCGACGACGCGAATGCCGTCCGGCGAGATGGTGAGGGTGTAGAGCACGCCCTCATGCTCCAACTCGCGCTTGATGGGTTTGTCGAGCTTGGTGGTCATGCCGCCAAGCTACCTCCGACCCGTTCAAGGGGTCAGAGCCCTTGAAACTATGCCTCCTGACTTTCAAGGGCTCTGACCCCTTGATCCGACTTACGCCGACTCAGCACCCCCGCCGACACGAGCACCACGACGAACGCCACCGGAAGCGGCTCGAGGAACGTCATCGCCGCGTTGATCGCCGGGTTCTTGTACAGCTCGACTAACCGGTCCATCTCCGCCTTCTTCTCGGCAACCGCCGCCTCGCCCTGACCCTCGGTGCGCGCTTTCGAGATCTCGTGGTCCCGGTACTTCTCGACGAAATCGGGAGCGAGCTTGAAGTAGATCACTTCCCACGTGGCGACATAACAGACGCACGCCACGACCGTGATCAGCGAACCAACCGCGGCTGCGCGCCCAAAGCTGATTTTGCCGCCTGCCACGTTGTCCCGGTACGCCCGCACGCCGAAATAGATGAACAGGAAGGCGACGACCATCGACGTGTACCCGACGATCTCGCCTCGATCGAACCCGATCTGGTCCCTGAAGACCATCGCCAGCAGCATCAAGCCGGAGATGATCGCGCCGGCGATGAGACCGAAGGTGAGCACCGTTTTCTTCATGGATCGAATCCTCCGAAAGGCGAAAACGCGAGTGTTCGGCCACCAGTCTGGCTCGATCAGTCGATTCCCGCGTCACCGGAACGGGTGATTCTTCCGAAAAAGCAGAAAATCACCCTTTCAGGGGATCAGTCCTGCCTCCTTCGCGAGCTGCACGGCCTGCGTTCGCCGCTTCGCGGAGAGCTTGTCGAACAGCCGGCCGGCGTGCGTCTTCACGGTATTCTCGCTCACGAACAGCAGTTCGGCGATCTCGCGGTTGCTGAGCCCCGCCGCCATCGCCTCGAGGATGTCGAGCTCGCGCGGCGTGATGCCGAGCTGCTCGACCCGCGCCTGGTTTCGGACGAACGGTCCGTTAACCGGAACCGGGACGGGAACCTCGACCTTCACTTCCCGCGTGACGACCGTCTCGCGCGGCCGCGTGATCCTGAGCCCGAGCCAGATACCGAGCGCGGAAAAGAGTGCCGCGATGATGCCGCCGTAGATCTCGAGCGAGTGCTCGAGGACCAGGAAGCGATACTCCACCACCTTCAGCACGGCGACCACCAGGCCACCGAGGATGCCGTAGAGGAGGACCGTCTTCTTCACGCGGCGGACCAGCTCGAGAGGTGAACGTCCGTGGTTGTGCTACCGAAGCTGAAGCGTGTCGCCTTCGAATTCGAGTCCAAGCTTGGGCACGATCACCGCCTTCCGCGACCCGTCCTTCCGCACGCGCCCCGCGAGCCACGCCTCGTAACCCGTTGACGCGGCGGCGGCGAGCGTCGATTCCACCTGCGACGGCGACACGTACGCGGCGAAGCCCACGCCCATGTTGAACGTCGCGTACGCCTCGCGCCTCTCGATCGGGCCGGCTTCGATCATGAACTCGAACAGCGCGGGCGGGTTTCGAGGCTCCGCGATTTCGTAGACGAAAGGTTCATCGAGCCGCATCAGCTTGCGCCACCCATGGCCGGTCACGTGCGCGAGATAGCCGAGCTTGACCCCTCGGCGCTGGCATTCGCGCACGAACGCGGCGTAGATGACCGACGGCGCGAGAAGCACCTCACCGAACGTCCGCGCGTCACCATGGCCAATCGGCGTCATGTACCCGTTAGGCAGACGCTCGGCGATCTTCCGGCAGAGCGTCAACCCATTGGTCTGAACGCCTGACGAGGCGAGGAAGATGATTGCGTCGCCATCGTGGACGTCGCCGACGACTCGCCGGTCCTTGGGGGCGATCTTCCCAACCGCGGACCCTGCGAGCACGATCGTCGACGGATCGACGACGCCGCGGAGCGTCGGGGTCTCTCCGCCACCCCACACCGCGCCGGACGCCCGGCATCCCTCGGCGAAGCCTTCCACTAGCGCGGCGGCGCGCGCCTCATCGGCGAACCACGCGGAATCGCCCACCGCCGCGTGCATCGCGATGGAGATGGGCAGGGCGCCGCTCGTGATGACGTCGTTGACGATGGTCGCGACGGTGTCGATGCCGATCTCGCGGTACCACGTCTTGCCGGTGGCGGCGGCTACGGCGTCGGCGACGAGGTTTTTGGTGCCGAGTCCTTCCTCGACGTGCGCGAGGTAGTGATCGGCGGCCTCCATGAGATACGCACTTTCTCCTCGCGTCTCCGCGGGCTCGGTGTACCCGTGCTGCCGGAGGGCGGCCGCGGTGGCGCGCGCCGCGCGCTGACAGGCGCGCTTGAACGCGTCGAGCTGGTCGTAGCGAACACCGGAGGCTTCGTAGGAGAGGGTCATTACCGCGCGATCGGGTGGAGATCCGTTAGAGGTGCACGTCCACACCTCGCGGAAAGCTATCGCCCAAGTACGATGGACGTGCGGACGCATTGCGTCCACGTTCGGGCCGCTTAGCTTCGCCCGCACCTTACTCCTGGAGCCGGCCGTGCCGCGCCCCCTGTTAGCCCTCGTGGCCGTCTCGCTCGTCGCCCACACCGCGGCGGCGCAGCGCTTCTCCGTGACCTTCCCCGCCGAACGCTCGGCGACCCCGATCGACGGGCGACTCCTGGTGATGATCTCCTCCGACACCGCCGGCGAGCCGCGGCTCCAGGTGAGCGACGCGCTGACGACGGCGCAGGTGTTCGGCGTCGACGTCGACGGCTGGCGAGCGGGCAGCGCACAGGGCGTGGACGCAAAGGCGTTCGGCTACCCGATCCGGTCGCTCGCCGACTTGAAGCCGGGACGCTACCGCGTGCAGGCGATGATCAATCGCTACCAGACCTTCCACCGCAGCGACGGCCACACCGTCAAGCTGCCGCCTGACAAGTGGGAAGGGCAGGCATACGCGCGAAAGCCCGGCAACCTCTATTCGCGTCCGGTCAGTATCACAGTCTCGAAATCAAGCGCGACATCGCTCGTGCTCGATCAGGAGATCCCGCCCGTCGCCGATTTCGCGAAGCAGGAATCGAAGTACGTGAAGTACGTGCGGATCAAGTCCGACCTGCTTTCCAAGTTCTGGGGCACCGACATGTACCTCGGCGCCTGGGTCCTGTTGCCCGAAGGATTCGACTCCCACCCCGACGCGCGATACCCGCTCGTGGTGAATCACGGCCACTTTCCCGCGGCCGTCGACTACTGGCGCGAGACGCCGCCCAATCCAGATCTCAAGCCCGACTACTCCGAGCGCTTCTCGCTCGCCGGCTACAACCGCATTCAGGAGGAGTACGGCTACCAGTTCTACAAGGACTGGACGGGATCCGGCTTCCCGCGCGTCCTGCTCCTGCAGATCCAACACGCGACACCGTACTACGACGACTCGTACGCCGTGAACTCCGAGAACAACGGGCCGTACGGCGACGCGATCATGAAAGAGCTGATCCCGGAGATCGAGCGTCGTTTCCGCGGCATCGGCGCCGGGTGGGCACGCTTCACGTACGGCGGGTCGACCGGCGGGTGGGAAGCGATGGCCGTGCAGATGTTCTACCCTAACGATTTCAACGGCGCCTGGGTCGCGTGCCCGGACCCTATCGACTTCCGTGCCTACACCGTAGTGAATATTTACGAGGACAAGAACGCATACTACACAGAAGGCCCATTCAAGCGGACGCCGCGGCCGGGCCTGCGGAACTACCTTGGCCACGTCTCGACGACGCTCGAGCAGACGAACCACCGCGAGCTGGCGTTAGGCACCAACAGCCGCTCGGGCGACCAGTGGGACGTGTGGGAATCGGTGTTCTCCCCGGTGGGCGCGAACGGCTACCCGAAGCCGATCTGGAACAAGCGGACGGGGGTGATCGACCGCGACGTGGCAGCGTACTGGCGCGAGCACTACGACCTCTCCTACAT
>JBKOYV010000256.1:0-22601 GCA_046725585.1 Gemmatimonadota bacterium
GCGATGGTCGGCGCCGGTGCGGTTGTCACGCACGACGTGCCGCCCGGCGTGATCGTGACGGGGAATCCCGCCCGCATCCGACATCGTGTGGCCGACGATGCGCCGAGTGAGGACGCCGTGTCCGCGGACGGATCGGCGCCACTGCCCGTGCTCGCGTCTCACGGCGCTCGGGTCACGGCCATTCCCGTCGTTGCCGATTCTCGCGGTGCCCTCTCCTATGCGCAGCTGGGCGAGCAGCTCCCGTTCGCGCCTCGGCGGTACTTTCTGCTCTTCAACGTGCCGGAGGGAGCGATCCGGGGCGCCCACGCACACCGCCAGCTCGAGCAATTCATCGTCTGCGTCCACGGCTCGTGTCGCGTGATCGTCGATGACGGCGTGCATCGGGACGAGCTCCGCTTGGCATCGCCGGAGCGCGGTGTTTACGTCCCGGCACTGTTGTGGACGACCGTCGTGCCGGATTCGCGGGACACGGTGGTGATCGTGCTCGCGTCGGCCGAATTCGATCCCGACGACTACATTCGCGACTACGACGAGTTCCTCGCCGCCACCAGAGCGCGGCCGTCCGCGTCATGACGCGCGTTCCGTTCCTCGACCTGCGAGCCCCGTATCTCGAGCTCCGCGACGAGATCGACGGCGCCATGCGGCGCGTGCTCGAGAGCGGATGGTATTTGCTTGGCGAGGAGATCTCGGCGTTCGAGAACGAGTACGCGACCTACGTCGGAGCCGACCACTGCGTGGGCGTGGGGAACGGTCTCGAGGCGCTGCGCCTGAGCCTCGAGGCGCTCGGCGTAGGTCCCGGTGCGGAAGTGATCGTGCCGTCGAACACGTACATCGCGACGTGGCTCGCGGTGACTCAGGTGGGCGCGACGGTCGTGCCCGTGGAGCCCGACCCGACCACGTTCAATATCGATCCGGCGCGCATCGAGGATGCCATCACGCCGCGAACTCGCGTGATTCTTCCCGTGCACCTCTACGGCCAACCCGCGGACATCGATGCCATTCAAGACATTGCCCGTCGCCGCTCACTCCGCGTCATCGAAGATGCGGCGCAGGCCCACGGGGCGCGCGTTCGCGGTACGCCCGTCGGCGCCGGCGAGGTGGTTGCCTGGAGCTTCTACCCCGGAAAGAACCTCGGTGCGTTAGGCGATGCGGGCGCGGTCACGACCGGCGACGCCGACCTCGCGGACCGTCTGCGCGTGCTGCGCAACTATGGGTCTCGCGTGAAGTATCAGAACGAGGTCCGCGGCTACAACAGTCGTCTCGACGAGATACAGGCGGCGGTGCTGCGGGCGAAGCTTCCGCGCCTCGACGAATGGAACGCGAGACGCGCCGCGCAGGCGCAGCGTTACGCGTGCGAGCTCAGCGCGACGGAGCTGTCCCTCCCGCGGGTCCCCACATGGGCAGATGCGGTCTGGCACCTCTATGTCGTCAGGTCGACCTGCCGCGACGCGTTGCGCGCGCATCTGTCGGCCCACGGCGTCGACACGCTGATCCACTACCCGCTGCCGCCTCACCGACAGCCGGCATATGCCGACATGGGATTCGGCCCGGATGCGTTTCCGATCGCGTCGATGATCGCGAACGAAGCGCTGAGCCTTCCAATCGGTCCTCACATGACCGCGGAGCAACAGGCGGTCGTAATCGACGCGGTCACAGCGTTCGTTCGCCCGTGATGGATACGCGGACCATGACCGTCGATCCGCACGGCGAAGCGACCGGCCCGAGGACTGGCCCGGCGCTCCTGTCCATCGTGGTGCCCGTTTACTTCAACGGGATGAACCTGCCGGACACGATCCCGCAGCTGCTGGCGCTGGAGACGCGCGCCGATGGGCTGTCGCTGGAGCTGGTGTTCGTCGATGACGGATCCGGTGACGACTCACTGGCGGTCCTCAGAGAATTCCAGGCAAGGCACCCCGACCGCATTCGCATCGTCAAGCTCACTCGGAACTTCGGGTCCATGGCAGCGATCCTCGCCGGGTTGACCGTCGCCCGTGGCGACTGCGTCGGAATGATCGCCGCCGACCTGCAGGATCCGCCCGAGCTCCTCCTCGACATGGTGTCGCACTGGCGTGCAGGGTCGAAGGCGGTGTTCGCGGTTCGCGCCGACCGGGAAGACTCCGTGTCGCAGCGGCTGTTCGCTCGCGCGTACTACTCGCTGATTCGACGCTTCGCGCTCAACGACTACCCGCCGGGCGGTTTCGATTTCTTCCTCGTCGACCGACAGGTGGTTCGCGACATGGTTCGCATCAGCGAGAAGAACACGAACCTCATGTCGCTGATCTTCTGGTTAGGGTATCGGCCGGTAATGCTGCCCTACGTGCGTCGGGCGCGAGCCATGGGCAAGTCACGCTGGACGCTCTCGAAGAAGATCAAGCTGTTCATCGATTCGTTCGTCGCGTTTTCCTACGTGCCCATTCGCTTCCTGTCCGCGACCGGGCTCGTCGTCGCGACGACCGCGTTCGCATACGGCGCGTACGTTTTTTACGCGTGGCTCGTCAACGACATCCCGGTCCGTGGCTTTGCGCCCGTGATTCTGGTGCTCGCGTTCACCGCCGGGATTCAGATGACGATGCTTGGCGTGCTCGGCGAATATCTGTGGCGCACACTCGACGAGACCCGTCGCCGGCCTGCCTTCGTGATCGACGAGATCTTCGACCTGAGCGGCACGGATGGTCAGCGGCAGAGTGATCCACGGGTTCGTGCCGCATCCCTGGCGAACGGCATCGACGCTGGCGTCCCCGCGAAGGCCGCACCGCGATGACGCAAGTCGCCGTCGACGGCACAACCCCGTCCGGTCCGCCCTCCGTCGCTGCGGTCGGCGTTAGGCGCACGACGCGAGCGTTGGAGCGACTCGCCTGGCCGGCGTGTTGCCTCCTCATGGCCGGCTGGGCGATCGCATACCTCGAATGGCCCTTTTCGTCTGACCAGGGTGTGCTGTCGTGGGTTGGGCGAATCATCGCGGACGGTGGGATGCCGTATCGCGATGCGTGGGAGATTCGCGGCCCCGCGCCGTACCTCCTCTACGCGGCCATCGCCCGCCTGTTCGGCCCCGCGCAGTGGCCGCTCCGTGTCGTGGATCTCGCTATTCTGGCTGGCGGTGCATGGTGCGTCGCCTCGATTGCCGCGACGTTCGGAGGTCGTTGGGCTGGACGCATCACCACCGCACTCTACGTCCTGTGGTTCGCGTCCTTGGGCCATCACGATACCGCGCAGTCGGACGGCTGGAATGGCGCGATGATGGCGGCCGTCGCGCTGTGCATGCTGGCGAACCGTGGGTCGCCGCGCGCGCGTCATGCCGCGATTGCCGGGGCGCTGATCGGGCTCTCCATTCTGTCGAAGCCCCCGTACGCCGCGTTTCTGCTCCTGCCTGGCATTGTCGGGGTAGCGCAGGTGTCCCGGCGTGGCGTTCGCTGGCTGCTCGGATTCTGGACCGCGGGGCTGCTTACCCTCGCGGTGTCGGCGGGGGCGGTGATCCTGTGGCTGTACCGTGGCGGCGCGATCGATGCCTTCATCGACATCCACATCCGCTGGCTGCTCGCGCGGTATACGGATGTCGAATCGAGTTGGCTCAACCGCGTTCAGACGACCGGCGTGTTCGTCACCGCCGGCATCCTCGCGACGGCACTCGCGCCGGCGATCCTCGGCGTTGTCGCCGTCTGGCGGCGCGATCGCGCTTACGCCGCGATGCTGCTTGCGTGGATCGCTAGCGCGCTCCTCATCGTCATGGCGCAGGGCAACTTCTACCCGTACCACTGGCACCCACTGTACCCGGCGCTCGCGACGCTGGCCGGGATCGGCATCGGGTTCATACTCCAGTCGCCGCACCGACCTAACGACACCACGCTCGATATCGTCGGCAAAGCCGTCGCCGTTGCCGCGCTGGTGGCGGCAGCGCTTCGACCGTTCATTCACGTATACCGCGCGGCGTTGCTCGCCGTGGGCATTCTCTCGCGAGAGCGCTACGACGCCGTCGAGTTCGGTCCATACGGAAAGAGCGGCGTGTTTACTCACCTCGCCGAGTACTTTCGCGCTCACACGTCACCCGACGAGCCGGTCCTGGTGTGGGGGAGCGTGGCCAATGTCTACTACACGTCGGAGCGTCGCGCTCCAACCCGGTTCGGCTACACCGCACCGCTTGTGAACCCGCAGGACGACGAGTTCCGACGCCGATACCGCGCGGAGTTCATGGCTGGCCTCAACGCGAAGCCGCCGGCCTACATCGCGACGCTGTCACCGACGGTCTGTGCCTACGCCCGCGACGTCGAGCAGCGTCGCATCATCGGTCGCGCCGAAGAGCGCATGCGATGCGTGGATGAGCTGCCCGGGCTGGCAGCGTTCATCGCCGATCGATATACCGTCGATTCGACGATGGGACCTATCCTCCTGTATCGGAAACGGGGGTTGCCGTCGCGCTCCGGCGAGGGATCCGCAACCGTGCCTCCCACAGCGCCGCCAGTCGCGCGCTGACTGAGCCGGCGACCGCGCCGGCCACGGCGCTCGCCCATTCCCACCAGGACGCTGGTGCGGTGCCCGCGAGCCATGGCACGACGGAGAGCCCGACGCCGAACACCAGGGCGAGCGCGCCGATCGCGACGTATCGGTGGCGTCGTTTGCCGTCGGCGTGAGCGGCGTCGGATTCAGCAACGCACCGAATCCAGTAGCCCGCCGGGAAGGCGAGCGCGATCAGCCAGATCACGCTCGCCAGGACGTAGTACGACGGCACGGTGATGTTGATCGGTGAAACGAACAGCCACCCGAGCGATGGTGACAGGCGAAGCACTTCCTGTCGGTCGTCCGTCGAGGCGACGAGCGAATCGCCCTGGCGGGAGCACGTGAACCGCACGCGCGCCGGCGCGGATCCCGCAGATGAAGAGACGGCGTCGCGAACCGCGATCTTTGGCGAGCGAAACCGCATGTCTCCGGATCGCGTCTTCTGCTGACACGCGAGATCCCACCCGTACTGCTCGATGGACACGAGCACGGTCCACTCCTCGGCGATTCGCGCAATGACCGAGCGCCGTGGCTGCAAGCCTGCGGTGCCGATGTTGACGGTAGCATGCCACGCGCGGCCGCGGAGCACCCGATCGACGCCGAGGGACTTGGGCGGATAGAATCCCCGCGGCAGGTCGATGCCGTCCAGGTTGAAGTCCAGCAGCTCGCCCGTGAACGGCTCGAACCCGGCGCGGTCGGGTGTCCATTGCACCCAGAGCGATCGCGGAATCGACGCGGTGCGGAGGCCGAGGCTGCTGAGCGTCATTGCGAGGCCGAACGCGGCCGCGCCGGCGATTGCGAGCACCGCGGCTGCGCGACCACGCGGCCGCAGCAGCAGTCCACGCCGCAGCGCGAGCTCGACGCCGATCATACCCCCTAACGAGTTCGCGAGGAGATCGCTGAGCGAAGCGTCTCGGCCCTGCACGACACGGATCTGCATCGATTCCACGAACGTGGTGACGGCCACGCACGCGAGAACGCTTCGCCATCGCCGGTCCGTCGCCAACGCGAACGCGAAGCCGAGCGGCACGAACATGACGACGTTGTTGAACACGTCGAGGCCGCCGAACTCGCCGCACGCCACGCACCAGAAATCCGCCGTGGGCGTGGACGCTGACGCCGGCGTCAGCGTCGCCACCAGAACGACCGTCAACACCAGCGCCGAGAGGGCGAGGCCAGCACGGTTCCATCGCGGGCGATCGTTCATGAGAACCGCTCTGTCATTCAACCTCTATCCGTCATGTTTGCCGCCAGCTTCTCGGCCCGGTCCAGTGCCGCGCACGCCCGCCCTTCGGGCACCGGCGGCGCATCCTCCGGCCGCACCGCGAGCAGCAGCGTCTGCGGTGAGAACGCGCGCACGAGATCCAGCCGCGCGCAGTCGCGGTACGCGAGACGCAGCAGCGTGATGTGGTCGGAGAACACGGGCGTCGTCAGGATGTACGACACGCGTGCTCGGCGAAGTAGCCCATCGAACGAATCCGGCGCTTGGGTGATGATCTCGTCCCAGTAGAGTGCCTGACGCTTCGAATGGTAGTACAGCGTTGGCGCTTTCGGCGCGACGACGCGCGCGTCTGGCGACGAGTGTGAGCCGAGGTACGCGACCGCGTCCAGGTAGTCGAGCGCGCGCGGCGTCGCGCAGTCCACCCGCGAGCGATCGCAATCGGCCGCGCGGCCCACGAGGCGCGCGTCTTCGCCTAACGCAAACCAGGCCAGCGTCATGGTCACGACGGCTGGTGGAAGCCACCGCGCCTTGCGGGACAATGCGGTCGAGACCACGCCGGCACCGACCACAATGAGGGCGATGAGCGCTGGCAGCAGGGGATCGAGAAACCGCTCCAGCGTGTAGGCCCACACGGCCAATAACCCCGAGTACGCGCCGAGGTACCAGACGACCGCGTTCCAACGCCCCCACGCGGAAACGAGTCCGGCAGCCAGCAACGAGCCGAGCAGGGCCACCCATGCCACGTTGTCCATGCGAGACCGTGGCGTAACAGGCAGGGACAGTTCCGTGAGGATCGCTTGCCCGACGTAGATGGACACGTTCCGCTCGACGCGCTGGAGCAGGGTGCTCTGAAGCGAGCCATCTCCCCCGCGCACGTTCACCGCATCGTCCACGTACGAGCGCCGGACCTGGCGTCCGGGCGCCACGACGGTCCACGTGAGCCACGCGCCCACCGTCACCGTCGCCACGACGCCGAACACGAACACCCAGTGATAGCGCCGGCGCTGGAGCCAGTGGATGCCTAACGCCGCCAACATTGTCACGCCCGCGCTGCGCGTGAGCGCGGCGCCAATGGCCAGGCCGCCCGCGGCGAGCGCGGCACGTGCACCGGGCGGGCGCGGCGCGCGCGCCCGCTCGGCACGATCCGCGGCCCAGAGCGATGCCAGCGTGAGGGTCGTGTACAGAGTCTCCGACGTGACGCTCCCGGCGTTCGTGAGGAGCACGGGATTCACCGCCGTCGCAGCCGTCGCGAGAAGCGCGAGCTCGGTCGACCACCGGCGCCGAACGACGTCGAAGAGGAAGGCGAGTCCCGCCATCGACATGAGGATGCCTGCGACGGAGACCACGCTCAGGCGCTCGCCGGCCGGCGCGGTGAGCATCGCGAGGAACGCGGGATACCCGGGCGGGAATCGAGCGGCGACCGGATTCCCCACGAACTGGAATTCGCGATACGAGAGCGCCTTGACCGACCGGCTCAGGAGGAGGTAGGCGGCGTCATCGCCGAACGTGAAAATGCCGCGCGCCCGCAGCTGCCACGCGAGCAGGCCGTGCGCGACGAGCAAGGTGACGAGCAGCGCCTTGTGGCGAGCGACGAGCGACGAGTCTGGCCGGTCCTCGAACGCAGCAGCGCCGCCCGTGCGGCGAATTTCGGACGACGCGCGGAGCAACGGGACCCTACCGACGGCTGGGTGCCGCGGTGAGCTCCTCGAGGGCGTCGAACAGTCGGGCCGACTGGGTGGCCCGATCGAAACGACCATCGCGATTGAGCGCCACGGGACGTATACCCGCCCGGAACTCCGCGAATCGCGCGGCGATCACCTTCTCGATCGCGTCCGTGTCGCCTGCCGCCACGACGTCGGCGTCGGTGTCCGCAAGCAATCGCGCCGTCGCGCTCCGCGAATCCGCGAGCGCGAGGAGCCACGCGTCGAATCGCGTGTACTCGAACAGCTTGGCCGGCAGGGTCATCTCCGTTCTGAGCGGCAGGCTCACGAGCAATGACGCACGGGCGAGAAGCTCCAGCGCCTCCCGCCGGGGCCGAAATCCATGGGAGCGGAAATGCGCGCCAAGCCCTTCCTCGGCCGCAATGCTGGTGAGCGGGATTCCTTCGCAGGAGTCGTCGCCCATGAACTCGACCGAGAACTCGTTAGGCGACGCGCCTGTCGCCTGCGCGACGCGGGCCGCCGCTCGGAACAGCGGCCGCGGGTTCCGGCCGAGATAGATCATCCCCGCGAACGCGATCACGAACTTCTGCGCGACCGCCGGCTCAGGCAGCGGGTCGGAGTCCGCGCCATTCATGACTGTCGTAATCCGCCCGCGCAGGTCCGGGTATTTTGCCACCTGCAGCTCTTCGTGCGCCTTCGACGTGACGATCACCAGCCGGGCCGACGAGACGCACTCGCGCTCCCGCGTCTGCGCTTCCCGTCGCCAAATCCCGCTCGCGAACTCCTCGGGGATCGCGCTCTCGTCCGACCACGGGTCGCGCATGTCCATTACGAAAGGCAGCCGTGCGTGCGGCGCCACACGGCTGGCCGCCTCGTGTGCCGAGTGCGGAGGCCCCGAGCTCACCACGACGTCGTACCGGTTTCGCCGCGCGAGCGCCGAACCAACCGCGACGGCGCGCCGCGCGAGCGCATCCGAGAGAACGAAATGCACGCGACTCCGAAATGCGCGCTGCCATCCGCGTCCCGCGGACGTCCGTAGCGGTTCGGTGACGTCACTTCGATCGAGGTGGCCAGCGAGGGCGGGCGCGGGTTGCGGGCGGTCAGCGTTCCTGCCCAGCATCCGCCACGCCGAAAGCATCGTGCGATACCACGCGGGGTTGCCTCCGGAAAACCCGAACAACCGAATCCCGGGCGGAAGCTGGGCCAACCTCGCCGGGTCCACAGTCCCCATGAAGTCCGGGTGCAGTGTCACCACGTCCATTGCCCAACCGCGCTCGGCACCGAACCTCGAAAGCTGTAGCCACCGGAGCGCCCCTACCTCCGCGCTCGGCGCAAAGTAGAAGAAGAACAACAGCAGCCGGCGGGTCGCGGCCGGGTTCGGATCGGTCTGGAAGAACGGCGTGAGCGATCCGTCCTGGCTGATCTCATCCCAGCCGACCACGCTGGTCGATCCGGCGTGGCCGCGCGGCGACCGCACGGCGCTGGTCATCGGGACACCACTCGTGCCACTCGCCAGCTCAGCTGGGCGCATCGGCTTTCACGGCTCGGCGTGGCAGGAACGCGGACGCCCCGCTCAGCCAACTCTCGAACTCGAGCGGAGATGTGTTCACCGTATCGATGAGCCGTGGAAGCAGAAGCCGGTCTGACGCCGCCGCCGCGATTCCGGGAAAACAGGTCGTAGCCGACGTAACCCCAAGGCGCCGGAGCCAACCCGGGAAAGACGAGTGCGTGACGCCGCTCGGATAACAGAAGTGCGTCGCCGGCGGCGCGCCTGTCAGTTTCCGGATGATTTGACGATTCTCGATGATCTCGCGTTCGAACGCGTCGCCCTCGAGCGGCACCCTGTGCCTATGTGTGTGCAGTTGGACGTCCACCAGGTCGCGGGGCAATCCCGCGACTTCTTCGGGCGACATCAGAAACAGCAGGCGTCGGCGAAGGAGATCATCGTAGTCGAAACCCAACCGCCTCGCCGCGTCCGCGACAATCCCATCCTTGTCTCGTCCCGACAAGCGCCGCTCGGTGCAATGGCGCAGTATCGCGGTGAACGCCGCTTCGCGGCCGGTCGGCGTCGCAAGCGAAAAGCGTTCACCACTCGCCGTCAGACCGGCCGTCTCGATCGACCTGTCGCGCGACTTCCAAAAGATGTAGCGCAGCACCGTGTTGAATACGGGCCGCTGAAGCTGACAATAGTAGCTCGTCAGGTAGACCGTCGCCGGGAAGCCGAACTCTTCCAGCAGCGGGAGCGCGACGGAACGGAAGTCGGTGGCCCCGTCGTCGAACGTGAGGGCGACGGCTCGAGGAGGGAGCGAGCCATCGTACAACCGCTCGACCGCCTCACCGAGCGGCAGGACCCGATACCCGCCCTCGCGGAGGATAGTGAAACGCTCGCGAAGAAGCTCCGGTGGGACGTAGAGCTCACCGTCCCAGAGATGCTCGTCGGCTGCGGACACGCCGTGATAACCGAGGATCAGCAGACGGCGCTGACGCCACGACGTTTCACGCGTGAACCCCAGTACACCGGCCATGCGGGCGGCACCCAGCGTGCCGCGTTTGAGCCGCTTGAGCACGGAAAGCGGCTGGTTCTGGGTCATCTCGGGTTGACGGGTCGAAGATTCGCGTTCGTCGGCGCCGTCCTTCGCAAGTCGGGGACCGTGCGTTCGCGACGGACACACTTCGCTCGAAAGCGACCCCATACCGTGGTATTCCTGCGTATTCCTGACCAGAGCTTGCCTGGACAAACGTAACGCCGGCAACCTCCAACGTCCCAGACCGCGTTTCCTGCCTAGCGAGATCGACGGTCGATCGCTCGGGAGGGTTGGTCCTTCTCCAGGAGATAACGCCTGCTACCTGTGGCGCCCATGCCGCGGTCGAGTGGCGCGCTCGCGACCAGGCCATATGATTTCGATACCTTCCCACGCCCTGCCGTGCGCCGATCTCGGTTCTTGGACCGTTAGTGCCCCCCGGTCGGTGTCCTTTGCGCAGGCCGGGCGGTCTTAGCCTTGCGGTGGGAAGGCGGCCAGCGCGAGCGTCGGCCGGAGCCGCAGGGCACTGCCGACCCGGATTTTATTCACCGACCACACATGCCCAGTCAGACTGCCGCAGCGAACCAGTTCGACCAGCACGCTCTGGAAGTCACTCGTGGAGAGCGCTTCGAGTTCGGAAAGAACTGGAGCAACTTCCTCCGGGTCGTCAACGAAGAGAAGATCGACCAGGCCGTGGCGTCGCTCCGCCGCCTCCTTGGCGTGGAGACGCTCAGTGGTTCGACCTTCCTGGACGTCGGGTCCGGCAGCGGGCTGTTCTCGCTCGCAGCCCACCGACTCGGCGCCCGGGTCCGTTCGTTCGACTACGACGCGCAGTCTGTCGCATGTACGACGGAGATGCGGCGCCGCTTTGCGTCCGCGGGCGCCGATTGGACGGTGGAACGCGGCTCGGTGCTGGACCAGGCGTACCTAACGTCTCTCGGCAAGCACGACTACGTGTATTCGTGGGGGGTTCTCCACCACACGGGGAGCATGTGGACGGCGCTCGAGAACGTCGTGAGCCTCGTGGCTCCCGGTGGCACGCTCGCCATCGCGATCTACAACGACCAGGGTGTCTGGTCCAAGCGCTGGGCGGCAATGAAGCGCTTCTACTGCTCGGGGACGTTTGGGAAGGCCGTGATGTGCGCCACGTACATTCCCGCCGTTGTCGCGCGCGAATTCGCCGCCGATGTCGTCTGGCTGCGGAATCCCTTCAAGCGCTACACGCAATACGGCTCGGGCCGTGGCATGTCGGTCTTCTATGATTGGTTCGACTGGCTCGGCGGCTATCCGTTCGAGGTCGCGAAGCCGGAGGAGATCTTCCAGTTCGGGCGTCGCCACGGGCTGGAGATGACCAACATGACGACATGTGGTGGATCCGTCGGTTGCAACGAGTTCGTGTTCCGGCGGCCGCGCCTCAACGCCCGTGGTTGACCGGGCCGCGCCTACTGCTCCGATCGGACGACCATGTGCGGAATAGCCGGCTTCGTCGGGAAGGCGGCCGATGAGGCCGATGCCGGCGAGCGGCTTCGCCGGATGTGCGACGCGATTCGACACCGTGGCCCTGACGACAGCGGCTACCACGTCGCCCCGGGCGTCGCGATCGGAATGCGCCGGCTCAGCATCATTGACGTGGCCGGCGGCCATCAGCCGATGGTCAACGAGGACGGCACCGTCCACGTCGTGTTCAACGGGGAGATCTACAACTACCAGCAACTCCGCGCGCGGCTCCTGGCGGGCCGTCATCGCCTAACGACTTCGAGCGACACCGAGACGCTGGTCCACCTGTACGAGGACCATGGCACTGCGCTCGCCCGCGAGCTGCGAGGCATGTTCGGCTTCGCCATCTGGGACGATCGCCGATCGCGGCTTCTCGTGGCACGCGATCGTCTCGGCATCAAGCCGCTCTATTACTGGCCGACGTCCGACGGCGTCGCCTTCGCGTCCGAGCTGCGCGCGCTGGTGACCTTGCCGGCGTTCCCTCGGACGATCGACCCCGACGCGGTCGTCGACTACATGGCGGTCGGCTACGTGCCTGAGCCGCGGACGATCTTTGCCGGGGTGCACAAGCTTCCGCCGGGTCACCTCCTCGAGTGGACACGCGAAGGCGGCGTGCGGATCGAGCGGTATTGGTCCCCGGCCGTTGCGGAGAACGCCGGCATCACCGAAGCCGAGGCGATCGAAGAGACGCGCCGCCTTCTCGATGAATCCGTGCGGATCCATCTGCTGTCGGAGGTTCCGCTCGGTGCGTTCCTGTCCGGCGGTATCGACTCATCGGGCGTCGTCGCCACGATGGCGCGCATGTCGGGCCAGCCGGTGCGGACGTTCTCCATCGGTTTTCAGGAGCGCGAATTCGACGAGTCGCGCTACGCCGCCGAGGTCGCGCGCGCGCTCGGCACGAAGCACACGCAGCTCGTCGTCCGTCCCGATGCCGAGCTGCTGTTCGACCAGGTTGCTCGCGCGCTGGACGAGCCTTTCGCCGATCCGTCCACGCTGCCGACGTATTTGGTGTCCCATCTGGCGCGCAGCGCCGTGACGGTCGCGCTGTCGGGGGACGGCGGCGACGAGCTGTTCGGCGGGTATACGCGGTACTTCGAGATCGACGGAGCCAGACCGCTGCCAGCGATCGCCCGGTCGATGCTGCGCTCCGTCGCGATGCGGCTGCCACACGTGGCCTATGGGCGCAACAGACTGCTCTCGCTCGGGCGCACGATGCGGGGCCGCTATGCGGGAACAGTTGCGCTTCCCGTGCACGAGGCCGAAGGCGGGCTGCTCCGCGAGGTCGTCGCTCGTCGTGCCGTGCCGTTCGAGAACACGCTCGACCGCTGGTTCGACGATGACTCCGATCGCGACTTCATGACGCAGCTCATGATGGTCGACGTGCAGAGCTATCTCCCCGGCGACATCCTCACGAAGGTCGATCGCATGAGCATGGCGCATTCGCTCGAGGCGCGGGTGCCGTTGCTCGACCACGAGATCGCCGAGTTCGCCCTTGCGCTGCCGCCATCGTTGAAGTTCCGCGACGGGGTGGGGAAGTGGGTACTGCGGCGCGCCCTCGAGGATCGCGTCCCGGCCACGGTCTTCGCGAGGCCGAAGCAGGGCTTCGACGTCCCGCTCCGTGACTGGTTCCGAGGACCGCTCGCCCATCGCCTCTCCGCACTCGCGGACCACTCGTCATCCATCTACGAGTTCGTCGAGCCGCGTGCCGCCGCGCGTGTCGTCCACGAACACCGCGTCGGACGCCGCGATCACGCGCGTACGATCTGGCGCCTGCTCATGCTCGACCAGTGGATGCGGCTGCTCGCGACCGGTGAATTCGTGCGCCCGGTCACCATCAGCAGTGACGTGGATGCGCTTCTCGGTCGCGCGTCCGCGGACGGCGCGCTCGTGCGCGCCGTCTGATCCCGCCACCACGCCCGCTCCACCGTCGGCCTCGTTAGGCACCCCAATGGTGGTGCCCATCACCACCGCGTGACGACGCAGATCGCTGTCGCCGATTGCAACGGTTTCATGATGGCGAACTGACCGATCGGACACTTGTGCGCGAGTGAAGTTGCGGCCTCGTAGCGCGTCGCTACGAGGCCGCAATGCATTGTACCGCACGGAAAAACTTTGTCGTTCAGGCAGAGTGACTCTGCGGCGACACTTTCGTCCACAAGCAGCAAGCCGTAGGCGCCGCAAACCGCACCGCACGTTGCAGTCTGCGACGCGATTTCAAATCGGCAGGATCCGCCCTCCGCGAGGGCGCGACAAGGGCAAACCCTCCGAAAGGTGGGGACGCAAAGCATCCGGGGCTACCGCGCATCTCGCAGTCATGCGCCACGCCGGCCGAGCCGCCGAACGCCATGGACCTGGAGGAATGAATGTCCTGCACGCGGCGAGCAGTTGCTCGTGGTACCGCGCTCGCACTCATTGCTGTGCTGAGCGCATGCGCCGAAGACGGCGGCACTGGCACGCGATTCGATGCATCGCAGCTCGCCGTCCGCATAACGCCACAAAGTGACTCGATGAGCGTCGGGTCGACCCGCCGCCTCACCGTCGAGGTCACCAACCACATCGGTGTGCCGAAAACGGCGACCGTGACGTGGATGTCCCTCAATAGCGCTATCGCGTCCGTCAGTGCCCACGGCGACCTCATCGCGGTGTCGCCCGGGTTGACGGGGATCGTCGCGACGGTCGGGAATAATGCGGACACGGCGAGCATCTATGTTCGCGCGGGTTCGCTGATCGTGGAGCCGAACGCGGTCGCCACCGCCGTCGGCGAAGAGGTCAGGCTGTCGGTGTACACGAACAATCGCGTGGCCGCCTCGGGCCTCGATTTGCGCTGGACCTCGTCCGACCCCGCTATTGCGCGCGTCTCGAATGACGGGACGGTGACCGCCGTCGGAGCAGGGGACGCCGTGCTCGTGGCCACCTTCGGTGCGCAGCAAGGCACTGCCGTCGTGTCCGTGCGTCCACGCGACATCTCGTCGCTCCGCCTAACGCCTACGACCAGCTCGATCTACCCGGCCAAGACCGAGCAGCTCGAGCTCACGGCATACGACGACGCCGGCCGGGCCATGGCCGTCGCGCTCGACAACGCGAAGTGGACCACCTCCAACGCGACCGTCCTGTCCGTCGACGACGCTGGCGTGGTCACGGGCAAGGCGCGTGGCAACGGTGTCATCACGGCGAAGATTGGCAACAAGGCGGCCACGGCGAGCGTCAACGTGTTGAGCGAGCCGGCCGCGAGCGTCTCCGTCGATCTCGCCTCCAACTCGCTGGACGTCGGCCAGACCACCCAGGCGACTGCGACGCTCCTCAACGCCGCTGGCACCGCGTTCACCGGCCCAACCGTCGCGTGGCAGAGCTCGAACCCGGCCATAGCGGCCGTCAATGCGAGCGGTGTCGTGACCGCGGTCGCTCGCGGAACGGTGACCATCAGCGCCGTTGCCGACGGCAAGACCGGCGGCGCCGCGTTGACCGTCGGCCCCAAGACCGTCGCATCCGTGACCGTCACGCCTAACGCGGCGTCGGCAGCCATCGGACAGTCGGCCCAGTTGACCGCGACCGTGAAGGACGGGTCCGGCGGGACACTCGTCGGCCGCACCGTCTCGTGGGCAAGCGGCAACAGCGCCGTCGCCACGGTGTCCACCACCGGTCTCGTGACAGCCGTGGGCGCCGGGTCCACCACCATCTCGGCCACCGCGGACGGTATCAAGGGATCGGCAACCTTTACGACGGCGTCCGTCGCTGCCACGTCGGTGAGCATCACGCCTAACGCACCGGCGGTTCAGGTTGGGCAGGAAACCCAGCTGACGGCGACCGCGTACGACGCGTCCGGAAACGCGCTGCCCTCGCGCGTCGCGACCTGGTCGTCGGCGAATCCGGCCGTCGCCACAGTGTCGAGCACCGGCCGAGTCGCCGGCGTGTCAGTCGGCCAGGTGAACATCACGGCGACGATCGATGGCAAGGCGACGACCGTGGCGCTCCGCGTGAACGCTGCCCCGCCGCCACCCGTGGCGTCGATCACCGTGTCGTTGAGCGCGACGATCAACGTCGGTCAGACCGCCCAGGCAACAGCTGTCCTCCGCGACGCCGCCGGTAACGTCCTGTCCGGCCGCACCATTGCCTGGAGCACTGCTGAACCGTCGCTCGCCACCGTGACCAGCTCGGGTCTCGTCACCGCGATCGCCGCCGGCACGGCGACGGTCGTGGCTACAAGCGAAGGCGTGACGGGTGCGGCAACGGTGGTCGTCGCACCACCCCCGCCGCAACCGGTTGCATCGATCACGCTGTCGGCGTCGGCCACGTCGATGGTTGTCGGCCAGTCCCAGACCGTCACCGCGACGCTGCGCGATGCGCAGGGCAACACCCTGAGCGGGCGCACCATTGCGTGGTCGAGCTCGAACCCCGCCGCCGTGACCGTGACAGCCACGGGCCAGGTGCAGGCCGTCGGTGCCGGCTCCGCGACGATCGTCGCGACGAGTGAAGGGAAGAGCGGCGCCATCAATCTCTCCGTCACGGCGCCAGTCTCGGCGGTAGCCTCGGTGTCCGTCAGCGGTACGTCGCCTCTGACGGTCGGCCAGACGTCGCAGTTCACCGCGACGCCGAAAGACGCTCACGGCACACCACTCGCGGGAAGGATCGTGTCGTGGTCGAGCTCCTCCAACAGCATCGCGACGGTCTCGTCCAACGGTGTGGTCACCGCGGTCGCTGCGGGCACGGTGGTGATCAACGCGACGGTCGAAGGCATCGTCGGTTCGCTGACCGTTACCGTGAACCCGACGAGCTCCGGTGGCGCGGTTTCCGTGACGGTCACTGTCAATCCGGCCCTCTCCGTCGGCCAAAGTGCGCAGGCCACCGCGACCGCCAAAGACGCGAACGGGGCGACGATTCCGGCGAGCTTCACGTGGTCCAGCTCCAACACCACCGTGGCCACGGTGAGCGCGAGCGGCATGGTGACCGCGATCTCGACGGGATCGACAACGGTCACCGCGACGACAAGTGGTAAGAGCGGGAGCGCGGCGTTGACTGTCAGCTCGTCGAACACGCCGAGTGGCGTGGCGATAAACCCGCCGGAGCTTCCGCGAGCGTACGTGCCCACCACGTACCCGGCAATCACCGGAACGACGCGTACCGTGCCTGCCGGCGGTGACCTCCAGGCAGCGCTCAATGCCGCGCAGCCAGGCGATCAGATCGTCCTCACGCCCGGCGCAACGTACGTCGGAAACTTCAACCTGCCTGCGAGATCATGCAGCGGGTACGTCGTCGTGCGATCCGGTACGGTCGACAGCGACTACCCCGCCGCGGGAACGCGCATCTCGCCGGCGTATGCGCCGAAGTTGGCGAAGATCGTCACGCCTAACGTCGCAACCGCGCTCACCGCGAGGAACGGGTCGTGCAAGTGGTGGATCTCGCGCGTCGAGATCACCGGCACGCCGCAGTCGTCGAGCGTGAACTATAACTACGGGCTCGTGCGGTTCGGCGAAGACGAGACGTCGGTCTCGGCGCAGCCCACCGACATCGTCCTCGATCGCGTGTACCTCCACGGCACGTCGTCGACCAGTGTGCAGCACGGCGTGATCTTCAACGCCGTTCGCCTCGCGCTCATCGACAGCTACGTGAGCAACATTCACTGGCCGGGCGTGGAGTCGCACGCGGTGAGCGGCTGGGCCGGCGCGGGGCCATTCAAGATCGTCAACAACTACCTCGAAGCCGCCAGCATCAACGTGCTCTTCGGCGGTTCCGAGCCGACGATCACGAACCTCTCGCCGTCGGACATCGAGATACGCAACAACTACTTGTACAAGCCGCTCGCCTGGAAGGGCGTGGGCTACGTCATCAAGAACCTCCTCGAGCTCAAGCACGGCAAGCGAGTCGTCATCGAGAACAACGTGATGGAGAACTCGTGGGCCGACGGGCAGATCGGATGGGCCATGATCTGGCAGAGCCTCGGCGACAGCCCATGGACGCAGACGTCGGACGTGACCTTCAGGAACAACATCGTTCGGAACGCGAACGGCTGCCTCACGATCGCCGCGCGGACCTACGTGCTGTCCAACCCGCCGGCCGCCAGGTTCCTGGTGGAGCACAACCTCTTCGAGAACATCGGCGGTGACCAGCTTGGCGAATGCATCCGGCTCCTGTACGACCTGAGCGACGTCCGCGTCGCACACAACACGATCCTTCGGAACACCGAGACCACGGGCGAGCCGTTCTACGTCGAAAGCAACTCTACGGGCCTGGCCTCACGCGTCGCGATCACGGACAACGTCGCCGGGCCTGCGCAGCCGTACGGTGCCGTATTCTCCACCGGCGGGTTCCAGGGCAAGAACGCGCTCACCCAGTTCGCCGGGTCGACGTGGTCGTTCTCGAACAACGTGATCTGGCGCTTGGATAACAGCCTGCTCTCGTACTACACCGGTACCAACTACTGGCCCGCGACCCAGGGCGATGTTGGGTTCGCAAGCGATTGGTCGCTCGGTTCGGGCTCGCCGTTCAGGGGCAAGGCGTCGGATGGATCAGATCCGGGCGCGAACATCAGCCAGGTCCGGTCTGCTACGAGTGGCGTAAAACAGTAGCGTGACACGAACGACGAACGGGCGCCAGGGACGGGATCGTCCCTGGCGCCCCTTCGTCGTTCTGCCGGTCGTCTCCCCGCGGTCATGCTTAAGGCATCGCAGCGTATTACTGCCTAACGGGGCACCCTGCCATCGGTTGCGGGCGGCTCGCGGTCACCCGTTGCGTCCTGGCACCGGTAAATCGTGTAGTAGGTGTTAGCGAACGTCGGCGCGCAGCGGCTCGTCAGCTTGCGGCCGGCCGCCCGCACCTCCTCGGGAACCTTGCCACGCGGCGAGGGCAGCCACTCGCGATATCGATCCTCCAGGACGACGTAGCCGGGCTGGATCCGCGACCAGGCGCCGAGGCTGACATCGTCATAAAAGGCGCCGGGGGTGAAGCCAAGCACATACCCGAACTCGATGCTCGCCACGATTGGCCGGTCGCGCCCTTGGGCCTGAAGGTACTGCACCGCCTCGTGGAACGGCCGCATGCCCCATTGCAGCCGCGCCTTGGCGAGCGACGATCCACCCTGCACGGCCATCGCGAGGGCCACGATCGCCGCCGCCGGCCACCGGCGGAAGGACCGCTCTTGCCACTCGTGTACGAGCCAGAGCCCGACGAGCGCGGAGAAGATCGGGACGAGCCATATCAGGTACGTCGTCGTCCGAGTGCCTTCGAAGAACGTCAGGTAGAGGACGTCGATCGCGAGCCAGCCTAACAGGACGCGCGTGAGGTGCCGCTCGCGAAGCGACCGCACTAGAAGGCAGGCGAGCACGCCACACACCCACGCCACCAGCCCCGCCGCCTTGAGAACCACCAGCTTCGGCGTGCCCGATGAGTGCGCCCCGAGACCGAAGGCGAGCAGATACCGCCGCGTAATCTCGCTCCAGATGGACGCCAGCGGGTTGAGGATCGCGTTGAACCGGCCGCCCGCGTTCGCCGAGAATTGCGCGGCGAACAGGTCCGGCGCCTGTCGTATGTACAGCCACCACAGCGCACCACCAATGACGTACGGGAGCGCGCTGAGCGGCAGGGCGTACCATCGCAACCGCCGGATGTCCGGCAACGCCACGACGAAGAGCGCCGCGAGTGCGAGCAGGCCGGCATTCGGATGCGTGAGCGCAGCCGCCGCGACCGCGATGTTCGCCAGCACGATCGCTTTCGTGGCGCTCTGGTCGCGATAGCGGAGATAGAGCCACACTGTAGCCGCCAGCAGACCGAGGCTCTGCATGTCGGCACGTGCATACGTGGCGTCGAGGATGAAGAACTGATCGGTCGCGATGAGCGCCATCGCGAGCGCGCGTTCCCACACGGTCGCCCCGAGCCGTCGGAGAATCAGCGACCAGAGGACCAGCACACCCGCGCCGAGGATGCACGTCAGCGCCCTGGCCTGAAGGAGTCCGCCACCGACCGCCTTGAACCAGGCCGCGAGCACGAGGATGAACCCCGGCATCTCCCAGTACGTGTAGTCGATGATTCCGGGCAGCCTGACGTAGTAGAAGTTCGGCGTCCCCATCGACCCGTTCTTCACGAGGTTGAGCGCGGGAGCGCCGTACCAGCCTTCGTCGCACCACGGGAGCTTGTTGAAAGCCACAATACCCGCGAGGACGGCATACCCAACGAGTACCGAGGCGAAGGCGAGAGTAGCCCACGACGGGTCCTTGGTCGTTGGCGACACCGTGTTGGGCTCCGCGGACATTGCCATTGGGTTCGAGTGGGACTCTCGAATGTCGGTCTGTTAGCCGGGCTGGCAGGTGGCGCGCGAGCGAAGAGGCGCGCTCGAACCAAACTGTGTGCTCACACCCCGTTTCGCCACGCCACGAGATTGCCGGGTTCCGGGCCTCGACAGTCGAGGGTTGGTTGGGGCCTCAATCGTTTGTCCTCGCGAGCCCAACGCGGAGGAGGAGGGAGCAGAAATGTGACTTGACCGCAGACTCAGCACATTGGCCGAAAGGGCAACTGTGACCTGGATCACAGCATTAGATCCGTACAATTTATTGTCACTCCACGACATACGAACTGACCAACCGGACAGACTTATTCGGAAATTGCGCTTCGGCTCGGCTGGACAGGACGACCGAAAGAACGGACATTCTCCGCCAAACCGAATCGGCAGGATCGTTGGCCTTCGTCCGAGGGTCGCGACAAACGCAAACCCGTCGAAAGACGGCGACGCAAAGCTACGGGGCTACTGCACGTGTTCGCGTGTTATGCCCGCCGAGCCGCCGACCCCACCCGGAGTTGCCATGCTTTGGAGTTACCGCCGCGCCATCGCCGTCGCGGCGTCTGCTGCACTCGTTGCGGGTTGCGACGCTGCAACTGACCCCGTGTCCCCCCTCGTCAAGAACCCGTCGCTCCTGAACCACGAGGCGCCCACTACTACCGGGTGCGTCGATGGCGCGGCCAGGGTCTACATCTCCGTCTACCCGAACACGATCGCGGTGGGAGGCGAGAACGCCACGCCGTATGCGAGCGTGGCCGGCCCCAACGACGAAGAGCTCCGCTCGCTCGATGTCCGCTTCTCGATCGCGGATACGACGATCGTTCAGGTCACCGGCATCGATTCGAATGGCCGGCCCGTTCTCGCTGGCCGTAAGGCCGGTACGACGACGGTCACGGGAACGTGTGGGAGCCTGAGCGACTCCAAGCCGCTGACCGTCACCGGCGGCAGCGAAGCACCTCCTACTGCTCCTACTGCTCCTGCTGGTGCCGCGTGCGTAGCGAACGCAGCGCGAGTCTACATCTCCGTCTACCCGAACACGATCGCGGTCGGAGGCGAGAACGCCACGCCGTATGCGAGCGTGGCCGGCCCCAACGGCGAAGAGCTCCGCTCGCTCGATGTCCGCTTCTCGATCGCGGATACGACGATCGTTCAGGTCACCGGCATCGATTCGAATGGCCGGCCCATTCTCTCTGGCCGTAACGGCGGTACGACCACGATCACGGGAACGTGTGGGAGCCTGAGCGACTCGAAGCCGCTGACCGTCACCGGCACCACGGCCACCACGCCACCGGTGCAAGCGCCGCCGTCACAGCAGACCCCGCCGCCCAACGTGTCGGGGGGAGTGACGGCGAACCGCCCGTCGTTGCCGCAGTCGACGCCGTTTGTGGGCGGGATGCCCGGCGTTTCCCGTGAAGTTCGCGTGCCTGCAGGTGGCAGCCTCCAGGGCGCGCTCGATTCCGCTCAGCCCGGCGATGCGATCCTGCTCGCTCCCGGTGGCACGTACGTCGGGAACTTCTACCTGCGGGCAAAGGGCGGCGGCACGTCGTGCGGCGCATGGATCACGGTGCGCACCGACGGCTCGCTGCCCCCGGCGGGCCAGCGTGTGACCCCGTCGTCGGCCGGCGGCTTCGCGAAACTCGTGAGCCCCAACTCGATGCCGGCATTGCAGACCGACCCGCGCGCGAACTGCTACCGCATCACGGGCCTCGAGATCACCATCCCGTCGTCGCTCACCGTCTTCAACTACGGCCTCGTCGCGCTCGGCGACGGCGGCTATGTGCCGGACGGCGACAAGCAGACGTCGATGGACCTGGTGCCGCAGAACCTCGTGCTGGACCGGCTCTACATCCACGGCGCCTCGACGTCCAACTTCGCTCGCTGCCTCGCGTTGAACTCGGGCAACACGGCGATCGTCGACTCGTGGCTCTCCGACTGCCATGCGCGCGGGTTCGAAGCGCAGGCGATCGAAGGCTGGAACGGCCCCGGTCCGTTCCTCATCGAGAACAACTTCCTGGGCGGCGCCGGTGAGAACGTCATGTTCGGCGGCGGCAACCCGGGAATCGCCAACCTGGTTCCGAGCGACATCACCATCCGCCGCAACCACTTCTACAAGGATCCGTCGTGGAAGGGGGTCTGGACGGCGAAGAACCTGTTCGAGCTGAAGAGCGCGCGCCGCGTCCTCGTCGAGGGCAACGTGTTCGAGAACAGCTGGATCGACGCGCAGATGGGCATGGCGATCGTCATCAAGTCGGCGCTCGGCACGCCGACGGGTGGCCGCTGGCAGGGCACGACCGACGTGACGCTGCGCTCGAACATCATTCGCACCGCGCATCGCGGCTTGAACCTCGAGGCGAGCGACGGTCCGACGGACAACCCGGTGCAGCGCGTTCGCGCGGAGAACAACCTGTTCGAGAACATCGGCTCTGCGCTCGTCGGGGTGGACGACGGCTGGCTCACGCTCCTGATGGACAACCTCGTGGACGTGGCGCTGGTGCACAACACGTTCGTCGGCAACCTGCCTAACAAGGGCATGGCGGTCGTCATGGACGGCGGCGGCGCGCAGCGCATGCAGATCGACGACAACGTCTTCGACGGGCACATGGAGTACGCCACGTTCTTCTCGGGCGTGCAGATTGGAACCAACTCGATCCGCGCGATGGCGGGCGACTCGTGGTCGTTCGCCGGCAACGTGGTGGCGAACGTCAACCCGAGCTTCGTGAGCCTGCACCCGTCGACGAGCTGGTATCCGTCGACCGACGCGGGAATCGGGTTCGTCTCCTCGAGCGACTACCGGCTCGGCAGCGGAAGCATTTACCGCGGCAAGGCGACTGACAGCCGCGATCCGGGGGTCGATATGGACGAGTTGCTGCGGCAGACGAGCGGCGTGGTTATCCGCTAAGCAGCAAAGCCTCTCCCTGATGAAGCGGGGGTGAGTCGCGGGA
>JBKOYV010000075.1:0-18543 GCA_046725585.1 Gemmatimonadota bacterium
GCCATGGCTTCCCGAGGCCTTCCATTCTCAACTCCCGGCTCGTTGTGATCGGGCGTGTCGGCGTCCGAAAAAGCCATCCGCAAGATCGCTGTTCAAAGATCCGCCAAATCCGCGCTCCTGCTGTTGCGGAGGCTCGAGGCAAAGCGATGCCGGAATGGCTAGAACCGCAACCCGGTACCGAAGACCACCCGCTTGTCCCGCGAGTTCGTGAACATCACGCTGAAGCCGGTCGCCGGGTCGATGACGCCGAACCACAAGCCGCCGCCCACCACCGTGTGCCAGCCGCCGGGCGACTCGCCGTCGAGATAGACGCGACCCGCATCGGCGAAGCCAAGTATGCCGACGTCGATCGGCAGCCAGCTTCGGATTGAGACGACCGGAACGCGAAGCTCCGAGTTCCCGAACACGGACGCGTCGCCGGCGAAGCGCTGCGGCGGCGCACCCATCAACGTGTCCAGGCCGCCGAGGAACGCTGCCTCGTGGAATGGCGCGTCGCCCCAAACCTTCTTGCCGCCGCCTCGGAGCGCCAGCACCGGGTGCAGTGGGAGTGGCAGCTTGAAGTACGTCGCCGCGCTGCCCGACACCTGCGAGAACGGGTTTTCCACGTCCCACATCGCGGGGAACGTGCTGCTGTTCACGTCCACGAAGAACCCGTGCTTCGCGCCCTGTGGACGATCGCGGCGGTCGTAACGCAGCCCCAGCCGAAGGCCCGCCTGACCGAAGTGGCCAAAGCCGTACGGCTGCTCGTCGGCGACCAGTCGGCCCTCATTCGATTCGGTATACGAGTACTGGATCACCGGGCCGAACGAGAGGTCGCTGTCGCGGCGGCCTAACGCGAGTGCAACGGCCGGTCGGAGCAGCCACTGCCGCTGATCGATGCGGAACCGGTTCTGCTGGTCCTCACCGCCCGGCGTCTCGTTGCCGAAGCCGTAGAAGTTCACGAGCTCGAAGTCCGACATGCGGCCCAGCGCCGTGAAGTGCACGCGCGAGCTCTCGAGCCGCTGGTCGCCCAGCAGCGTGAATCGGAATCCCGGGACTCCGGTCGCATACTCGGCGTCCAGTCCGAGCATGGTCGCATAGGGCTCGTGACGGAATCCATAGCGCATCCAGCGAGCGCCGACTCGCGGCACCAATCCAAGTCCGCCCGTGCCGAACCCGAACACCGGCTTGATGGCACTTCCGTAATCCTGACTCGGAGGCCGGACGACGCCTGTGTCCTTTACCCACGGACGGCGGCTCAAGAGCGTGTCACGCGCCGAATCCGGGCCATACCAATAGCCGCTCACCCGCCCGACGTCGTACAACCGAGCGCTCGCGCGACCTGACACGTGAGAGGAATCGACCAGCGTGTTCGTGCCGTTGCCGCCGATCACCCGGACCTTCACGTTCGAGGTGACATCGCCCCTGACGACGGCGGTGTCATCGCCGTTATGCAGGTAGACGCGAACTTCCTTGGTCTCCCGCGGATCGAAACGGCGATGATAGTACGGCCTGTCGCTGCCGGACTGCACCGCGACGTCCACGAGACCACCCGGCAGATACGTCACCGTCGCGCGATCGTTCGCATCGGTCGCGTGGACCTCCACCGCTTCGGCCACCACGTCGTAGAACTTGCGCGCGGTTGCGGGAAGTCCATCGCGACGCTGCTTGAGCTTGGCGGCAAACGACGGCGCAACGTGCTGGTACTCCGGGGGCAGACGTCGCACGGCGGAGTCGATCACTGCATCGGTGATCCTGTGCGTCAGCGCGAGGGCGATCGAATCCCACACGGGCTTCTCGAGGTCCGCGAGGAATCGCCGGTCGAGCTCGCGGGAGTTGTCGGACAGTGTCCCGATGCCGGGGTACTTGCCGTCGAACGTGACGAGGAATGGCGCCATCGGTCGGACGAGGCGCGCCAGAAGTCCGTCGTACGTGTTGAACGCGTGGTCGCGGTCGCGCGGGATGGGCTCCCAGCGAACCGACTTCCCGGTGCCGAAGCGCGCCCACTTCCAGTTGTCCAGATGGCGGTCGGTGTCCGCCACGAGAATGTCGGTCAGGCGCGCGTTGAGGAACGCTCGCGTGTCCACCGAATGCGCGGGCAGACTGTCGAGCAGCGGCAGAAGCTCCTCGGTCCCAATCACGTCCGACCCGCCACCGAACCCCGGACCTTCCTCGGGCTTGTTCGGGTACTCCTCGACCGTACCGAGTTGCCCCACGAAGTCCTCGCGGAATTTTCCCAGCGAGGAGTCGTTAGGTAGCGTGGCGAATACCGGCGTCGGGTGAAGCACACCCGCGGCCTCCGCAATCGGCGCGATGAGGACGCCCGCGGCGGGAAACAGGCCGCTCACCTGGTCGCGGAAGATCTTGGCCAGCGCGGTTCCTTGAAGTCGCTCGGGCGGCGTGGCAGCAGCCTTATCGACGGGGCGAAAGACGAATTCGGCGCCCGTGGGCGCCCCGAACCGAAGGTTCTTCGTCTGGTTACCGCCGCCTTCCTTGAGCGGCTTGAGTCCGCCCGCGTAGCTGTCGATGTCCAGGACCGGCGCGCGCACCGGCGTCGTCCAGAGATCGCGATACGTGTTCCCGAGGAAGAAGCGCTTGAAGCCATTGG
Source organism: Gemmatimonadota bacterium (assembly GCA_046725585.1). Classification (GTDB taxonomy): domain Bacteria; phylum Gemmatimonadota; class Gemmatimonadetes; order Gemmatimonadales; family Gemmatimonadaceae; genus JAJKIV01. The sequence continues at coordinate 2,588 of JBKOYV010000075.1, forward strand.
ACGCGTACCGCGGGCTCGCGGCGATCGTGACGCTGTCGCGGCTCACGATACGAGGAGGCGCCGGCTGCCGGGGCGCGCGGGACTGCGCGGCGGCCAGCGATGGGCCCGCGACCGCGACACCGAGCACGACGGGCAGCCTAACGAGCGCCGAGAGTCGACTGCGACGCATCGTCAGGGCCACGGATACAGCGTGATGACCGCGGGACGATGCTTCGCCTCGTCACCGATGATCAAAATGCCGTCTTTCGTGATCGCGACCGACTCGGGCTGATCGTGGTCACCGGGGAGCTTACGAGCGAACATCACGTGGCCGTCCGGGGTGATCCCTACGATCGCCTTCTCGTTGGTGATCAGCACGTAGTTCCCCGTAAGCGGATCGACCGCGATGTCCGACGGATGCAGCTCCTTCTCGCCGAGCGATTTGAGAATGTCCTTTAGCGGGACGGTCAGGCGCGACAGCCGTTTGCCACTCCCATCGAGCCTCCAACGGTAGATGACCAGGTGATCGCGTAGGTGCTTCGTCCCAACGTTCTTGCAGGCGAGCAGCAGCGAGTTGAGCGTGGAGTCGAACGCGAGCCCCTCGAACTCGCATTCCTTGCCGAGTCGCGTGTCGTGCGTGGTGTAGTCGGCACGCTCGCCGTTGGCGCCCTCGCGGAACTCGTACAGCGTGCCGTTGCTCGCGAGCAGGAACACGAAGCCGTCGGCAACGGTGATCGCTTCGAGATCGGCCTTGATGGTCGGGTGTCCCACGACGAACTGTTTCGTGACGACGCCGCGACGATAGTCGATCTCCGAGATCTGCGCGCGTTCGTCGCCGTGCGCGAGCAGCCGGCCGTCGCGCGTGAGGGCAATGCCCGAAAGCTCATCGAGGTCCCGCGGCATGACCCAGCGCGCGACCGCCTTCCGCTCGGCGGTGCTGTCTCGTGTGGCCGTGCCGCGTTGGCTGAGCGAGTGCTCCAGCCGGGTCTCGCGCGCGACGAGCGTCGTGCTGTCGGCGCGCGCCTCCCTGGCTGCGTCTGCCGGCCGACACGCGCCCGCGACCATGCATGTGGCCAGCGCGGCGGCGGCAATGCCTCTCGGAGTCATCCCGACGTCTTCGCGGTTTCGGCTTCCAGCTCCTGCTCCTCGAGCGCCTCGCTCAACTCGAGGTCGCACGCGAGCAGCTTGCTACCGACCACCGAGCGGACCTCGGTCAGCAGCGCGTCGCCCGGCATCGACTTCCTGAGCTTCACAAGGTATGACAGGTCGGTCGGCTTGCCTTCGCTACTCTCGACCTCGTCGAGCATCCACCGTTTCGTGAAGCGGTCCAGCATCTCCTCGATGGCGGGCTGTACCGCGGCCGGCTCCTCGGTGGTGAACGAGACGAGCGCGTTGAACCGCGGCTTCTTCTTGCCGGCGATGCGCCTAACGCGGTTGAACCGGTCGGCCAGCGCGTCGACCTTTTGCGGCGTGAGCGCGAGTACGATGTCGTGATCGTGCACCTGACCGCTGCTGTTTCCGTTCGAGTGACCGTTGCTCTCTGCCAGCAGCTTGAGCGGCTCGGCCCAGTGCTGTTGTCCGGCCGTCGTCACGAGCGCGTTCCGACCGAAGTCGGAGCTCCAGATGAAGAGCATGACGAGGTAGAAGATGATGGATGCGACCGCTCCGACCGTGATCACCTGCACGCCCGCGGCGAACCCGATGCCGATCGCGAGGAAGATGAACACGGTGTCCCGTGTGTCGCGGAGGGTGGTGCGGAACCGCACGGCAGCCACGACGCCCGCGAGGCTGAACGCCAGCGCGAGGCTGTTCCGGACGATGAGGATCACGGCCGCGACGACGATCGGCAGCAAGATCAGTGTCTCGACCACCGACTGGTTGTGCCGCTTCGTGCGACGCGCGGACATGTAGACCCACGTCACCGGCAGCATCAGGAGCAGCGTCACGACCATGGACAGGCTCGTCGTGATGGCGAGCTGAAGGCTCGAAGGCAGCTTGGCGGCCGGTGACTCGAACTGGTTGGAGGTCAGACCGTCCTGCAGGATCTGCGGCGCCTGGGTCAGCTCCTCCAGCCGCTCGCCGGACGCGATCTGACCGACGATGGGGAAGAAGTAGAGCAGGGCGGCAAACACGCCGCCGAGGATCACGTAGTACGCGACCAACCGTCGAATTGGCCGGTCGGATCCGAGGGTGACGGTGTCAATTACCTTCTTGAATGACAATCTCATAGGTCTCCGTGGGTGCGCTGCTTACCGCACACTTCGGGTCGCCAGTATGGCAAAGGGTAGGCCAGTGGCTGACTCCCTGGACCAGGACCGCGTTGATTGCGCCGAACCGCCGGGCCAAGTTCAACCGTGCGCGCCGCCGCAGGCGCCACGACGCAGCAGTATTCCGACCCTGGAGTCTCAATGCCGTCGCTCAATCGGCGAGAGTTGATCGGGACGCTCGTGGCCGGCGCCGCATGGGGCGTTGCCGGTTGCCGCGACACCGGAACCCGCGACGCGAACGCGGCGCCGCCAGACACGAAACCGATCACGCTGCCCAACGGAACGGTCGACTGGCGCGCGGTAAGAGAGCTCTTCCCACTCTCGAAGGACCTGATTCATCTCTCGACGTTTCTGTTCGTCTCGCAGCCGAAGCCGGTCGCGGAGATGGTCGAGCTTTATCGGAAGAAGATCGACGAGGACACCTTGTGGATCGAGCGCGCAGCGTTCGACGACGCGGAAGGCCACCCGTTCTCCGTGCTGAAGCGCTCGATCGCGGGGTACGTCGGGGGAACGGCGGACGAGCTGTGCATGACGTCGAACGCGACGCAGGCGCTCGCGATGGCGTACCACGGCCTTCGGATCCGGCCCGATCAGGAGATCCTGACGACCGAGCACGACCACTACTCGCAGCACGAGTCGATCCGTCTGGCGGCCGAGCGGTCGGGGTGCGGCGTCAGGTACGTATCCCTGTACGACGATGGAGTGAAGGCGAACGCGGCCGAGATGGTCGCGCGGCTCGAGCGAGCCATCACGCCGAAGACGCGTGCGGTAGGTGTCACGTGGGTGCACTCGTGCACCGGCGTGAAGCTGCCAATACCGCCCGTCGCTGAAGCCGTCGCGCGGGCCAATCGCGGCCGAGCGCCGGCCGACCGATGCCTTCTGATCGTGGACGGCACCCATGGCTTCGGAAACCAGGATGTCGACGTGGCGAAACTGGGTGCTGACTTCTTCGCGACCAGCACACACAAATGGCTGTTCGGGCCGCGAGGCACCGGATTCCTCTGGGGCCGGAGCGATGTCTGGCCGGAGATGCGTCCGACGATCCCGACGTTCGACCCGGAAGCGCCCGAGACATGGGACGCCTGGATGAATCGGAAACCGCTCCCACCGACGAAAGCCAAGTTCGTCTCGCCGGGCGGCTTTCTGGCGTTCGAGAACTTGCTAGGTGTGAAAGCGGCCGTGGAGCTTCACGGATCGATCGGCCGCGATCGCGTCGCGGCGCGGGTTCGTGAGCTCAATTCGGCATTCCGTGACGGCGCGGCGAAGATTCCTGGCGTCACGCTTCACACGCCTAACGATCCGGAGGTCTCCGGCGGGATCACGTGCTACGAGGTGCGCGGGCTCAAGCCGAGCGAGGTGGAGAAGCGGCTCAACGACAAGCGGATCCGGACGACGACGTCGCCGTACAAGGTGTCCTACGCTCGAGTCGGCGCGGGGATCGTGAACTTCCCGGAGGAGATCGACACGGTGTTACGCGAGATTCGCGCGCTCGCCGGGAAGTCGGCGACGTAACGGCAGGAACAATGGCCCGACGTTGACCCGTCGGGTCAGTCGGTGATCGGGCCGGTTTCGATTCCGCTCGCGGCCGCGCTCCGGCGCATCTCGGCGAGCAGCGTGATGAGATACTTCTCGACCCACTCGGCGCCTTCGTACTCGGCAAGCGGTCGCGCGTATACGCTGGTCGCGCCCTCTTCGTCGTGGTGCCCGGTCAACAGGCCGAGGGGATCGCCGCCGTTCTGCACGTGCTCGTTGAGCACGTCGAGCGCATCGGGATCGTTCGCCCAGACAAATTCGGTGCGGTGGTCGAACCCGACGACAAGGGCAGCGTGGGAGCGGTCCTCGGCGGCCTCGTGCAGTTCCGCGACGAGGTCGGCGGTCGTGCGGCGAGCGGGCGACGACATGGCATCCTCCTGGTCAGGAGTGGGTAAGGGAACTTGCAGGAGGAGCGGACGCCGGTTCGCCCCCAATGCCCTTACCGTACCACACCGCGTCCAGACCGCCGCGCCGGCGCGAGGCGGGTCACACGATTTCGGTGAGAGTCGCAACCTCGACGATAGCCACGGTGCACGACTCTCGAAAGACCACCCACTGGTTACGGCCGTCACACGCCGGTAAAAGGGGGGCGGGTTCCCATGGTTTACCGCCGGAACCCCGCTTTCCGTTGACATCCGACCTCGGCCGTCGCCACATTCGACTCTCCTCTTACAAGGGCCACGGGTGAAGTTCAAACCGGGCGTCACCGAGGAGCTACGCTCGCTCGCAAAGTCGAACCTTGCCGCCGAGGCCAGGAACCGGCGCCGCGCGGTCACGATGGTCGTAGCAGCCGTACTCGTGGTTTGTGTCTTCGCCGTGGTGTATTGGCTGCTCTGAGCACTTCGATCACCGTTCGAGTCACGGCACCACTTTCGTCGACCGCTTCTTCATCAGGGCTTCGATCTCGTCGATCTCCCGCGGCGCGTTGCTGACGCGCTCGAGGCCCTTGTCTGTGATGATGTAGCTGTCCTCGATGCGCACGCCCGTGTTCTGGTAGCGCGCAACTGCGTCCTTCACCTTCGCCTTGAACGCGCGATTCTTCGGCGTGTCGCCGAGCGCGTCGAGCATCGCCTGGCTCACGTAGATGCCAGGCTCGATTGTGAACGCGTCGCCTTCCTTGAAGGTCTTGTCGCCGTAGTAGTACTGGGCCGGGTCGTGCACGGCGAGGCCGATGCCATGACCCAGACCGTGGATCATCCAGAAGTATGTCTGCGTGCACGCCACTGGCGTCGCGGTGCAGTTCACCTTCCACGGCGGATCGAACGTCGCCGTCTCCGACTCGGCCAGGCCTAACGCGACGAGGCCCTTCGCGCGCACAGCGATCGAGGAATCCGACGCCGCCTTTGCCGACATGCCTGGCTTCGAGTTCCGCTCCGCTGCCGCCTGGGCGTCGCGCACGAGCTGGTAGAGCTTTTTCTGGTCCGCCGTGTACGTGCCGCTCACCGGGATGGTACGCGTGACGTCGGCGGCATAGCCCTCGTACTGCGTCGCCGCGTCAATGACGACGATGTCCCCGGGCTTCGCCGGCGCCCGGTCCTTCATGTAGTGAAGCTGCGTGCCATTCGCGCCCGCGCCGACGATGGAACCGTAGGCCGGACGCTCACCGCCCAGACGCGCAAACGTGTACTCGACCACCGCCTGCAGCTCGTACTCGTGGGCGGGCTCGGGTGCGAGCATGGCGGCGCGGTGCCCCTCGGCGCTGATCTCGCCCGCCTTGCGAAGGAGCGCGAGCTCGGCCGGCGACTTCTTCGCGCGGAGCTGATCCACGATGTCGTGCGCGTCCTTGACCGTCACATTGCGGTGCTTGGACGCGACCGACTTCATGAACTCGCGACCGCGTGTGAGGGAGTCCTGCCTGGCGAAATCGGCGTCGCCGAAGTCGGCGAGGGTGTAGAACGTCGGCGCGGGGTCGAGGCTGGCGAGCGAGTCGACGAACGCGCCGAGCGCCGAGAAGGCGCGGGCCTTGACGCCTAACGTGCGCTCGACGGACGCCGAGTCGGGGCGGCGTCCGTAGTAGAACGCCGTGCGTGGGTCGATCGGCGAGAGGAAGAAGGTAGTCGTCGGCTTACCGCCCTTCGCGACGAGCACCATGGCGGCGTCCGGCTCGTCGAAGTTCGTCAGGTAATGGAAGGCCGGGATCTGGTAGAACGGCCCGAAGTCGGTCACGGGCGTTCTGCCGCCGAAGGCGACCACCACACCGTCGCCGATATGGGCGGCGAGGGAGTCGCGGCGGGCGCTGTATTCCCGATCGGGGATCTGGCCACGGCTGGCCGACGCAAGAGCGCAGAACAACACGGCGTGACTCGCCAGCTTCGCGAACGCGGACGTCGGACGGTTCATACGTGGCCTCGTTGTCAGCTCCAGATCTGCACGGACTCGACTCATGGGGCAGAACGAATCATGGTGAGCTCGCCGAGGCCCGTCCAGCGTCGGCAACGGGTCTTGATGCGCTCTGCGGGGCATGCGATGGTTCCCGAGCCGTACGACCATCGCATCGCCCCTCAGAACCGGAGAGCCTCATGCGTGCGAGCTGCGCGCTCACACTCGTTCTCGCCGCGGCCATGACCAGCCCCGTGGCTGCCGTTGCCCAGCAGAATGCCCCCGCCGACACGTCGAAGAAGAAGACGGCCCCAAACACCGAGCTGCCCATCCTTCCCACGCGCCAGACGGCCTTCACGACCGACGAAGGCACGTGGCTGTCACTCGACGTGTCGCCCGACGGGCGTACGATCGTTTTCGACCTCATGGGCGACTTGTACACGCTGCCGATCGCGGGCGGAAAGGCCACGCGTCTCACGAGCGGCATGGGGTTCGACGGCCAGCCGCGCTTCGCGCCCGATGGCAAGAGCATCGTGTTCGTCAGCGACCGCAGCGGCTACGAGAATCTCTGGGTCGTCGACGTGGCCGGCGGCGAGCCGCGTGCGATCACGAAGGACAAGGATGCACAGTACCTCTCGCCCGCGTGGACACCCGATGGCCAATACATCGTCGTGTCACGGACGAAGACGGGCATTCTCGGAAGCACGTACGACCTGGTGTTGGTCAACAAGGACGGCGGCACCGGGCTCCAGCTCACAGGGCCTGGCACTAGCGCCCCGCCGAGCGGACCGCCGAACCCGCTCGTGCCGCCGCCCTACAACAACTACCTCGGTGCAGCCGTATCGCCGGACGGACGGTACATCTATGCCAGCGTGAAGCGCGGCGGCTTCAAGTACGATCAGATGCTCACCGACCGCTGGCAGCTCGGCGTGTACGACCGGAACACCGGCCAGACCTATCTCCGGACGAGCAGCCTCGGTGGCGGCATGCGGCCGGCGATCAGCCCCGATGGGAAGTGGCTCGCCTACGGCTCGCGTCTCGACGCCGGAACCGGCCTGCGCCTCCGCGAGATCGCCAGCGGCGATGAGATCTGGCTCGCGCGGGACATCCAGCGTGACGATTCCGAGTCGCGCTTTACGCGCGACCTTCTGCCCGGTTACGCCTGGACGCCCGACTCCCGCGCGGTCGTCATCACCTACGGCGGCAAGCTCTGGCGTCTGGCGCTGCCTAACGGCGCAGCATCCGCGATTCCGTTCTCGGCGGACGTCACGATCGACATGGGGCCCCTCGTGAAGTTCGAGTACCCCATGGATGACTCGGTCCTCGCCGTCAAACAGATTCGCAACGCGCGTCCCTCGCCCGATGGGAAGCGGCTCGTTTTCTCGGCCCTCGACAAGCTCTGGGTCATGGACGTGCCGAATGGGCGTCCGCGCCGACTCACGAATGGCACCGCCGGCGAGCACTCACCGGCGTGGTCGCCCGACGGACGGTACATCGCCTACGTCACCTGGACGGAGGAAGGCGGCGACATCTGGCGCATCGCGATGGGGACGCCTAACGCGCGACCGGAGCGGCTCTCGCGGCAAACCGCGTTCTACGAAAACCTCAACTACGATCCGACCGGCCGGCGCATTGTCGTCATTCGCGGCCCGCGCGAGGAGCGCATCGAGAAGACCGACGAGTTCTCGGGACCAGGCGCACAGGTGAAGGAGCTGGTATGGCTCCCCGCGGCGGGTGGCGACGTCACCCAGATCGCGCCCGTCAACTTCTACGGCCGGCCGCATTTCACGCGCGACTCGACGCGCGTGTACATCTACGACCCGGTGGATGGCGTGATCTCCATGCGGTGGGACGGCACCGACCGCCGCGCGCACATCAAAGTCACGGGCTTCACTGATCCACTCCAGGGTCCGACCGCGCGCCCCGGGCCGGCGAACGAGGTCATCCTCAGCCCCGACGGCGGTCAGGCGTTCGCCGACGTCGACAACAAGCTCTACCTGGTGTCCGTCCCGGTGGCCGGCGGCGCGACGCCGTCGATCTCGATCTCCAATCCTGCCACGGCGCCCGTGCCGGTCCGCAGGCTCTCACGCGTTGGCGGCGACTTCCTCGGCTGGGCGAACGACGGAAAGTCCATCTACTGGTCCCTGGGTCATAGTTACTTCACCTACGACCTCGCGGCCGCCTCACGCGCGATCGCGGATTCGACACGAAAAGCCGACAGTCTCACCCGCGCCGGCGTCAAGCCCGATACGTCGGCGGCGGCGAAGCGGCCCGCCTACGCGCCTGCGCGGCACGATGTCTCGATCACGGTGCCGCGAGATCGACCCACCGGCGTGATCGCGCTCCGGGGCGCGCGCATTGTGACCATGAAGGGGAACGAGGTCATCGAGCGCGGCGACATCGTCGTCACGAACAACCGCATTACCGCCGTTGGTGCGGCGGGAAGCGTCGCCATTCCCGCCAGCGCGCGCTCGATCGACGTCAGCGGCACGACGATCGTGCCGGGATGGGTCGACATCCACGCCCACATGTGGCCGTCGTGGGGGATCCACAAGACGCAGGTCTACGAATACCTCGCCAACCTCGCGTACGGCGTCACGACCACGCGCGATCCGCAGACCTCGAGCACCGACGTCCTGACTTACGGGGATCTCGTCGAGACGGGCGACATGATCGGGCCACGCATTCTCACGACCGGCCCGGGCGTCTTCTGGACCGACGAGATCGCGAGCGACGATGACGCGCGCGAGGTGCTCACGCGCTACTCGGACTTCTATCAGACGCACACCCTCAAGCAGTACATGGCCGGCCAGCGGGCGATTCGGCAATGGATACTGATCGCCGCAAAGGAGCAGAAGATCACGCCGACGCTGGAGGGAGGGCTCGACTTCAAGAAGAACATGACGGAGGCGATGGACGGCTACGCGGGCATCGAGCACACGCTGCCAATCACTCCGCTCTACAAGGATGCAGTGCAGCTCTTTGCCAAGAGCGGGACCACGTACACACCGACGCTGATCGTGCAGTATGGCGGGCCGATGGCGGAGAACTACTGGTACACGCACTACGACATTCATGCGGATGAGAAGCTCACGCGCTTCACGCCGCACACCGAGCTCGATCGTCGCGGACTCCGGCGCCCGGCGTGGTTCGCGGAGAGCCAGTACAGCTTCAAGCAATACGCTGAACAGATCAAGAAGATCGTGGAGGCTGGGGGACGGGTGGGTCTCGGCGGCCACGGTCAGCTGCAGGGACTCGGGGTGCACTGGGAGCTGTGGAGCATCGCCAGCGGCGGAATGGCGAACCACGACGTCTTGCGCGTCGGCACGATCTTTGGCGCGGAGGCGATCGGCGTGGGCCGCGACCTCGGGTCGCTCGAGGTCGGAAAGCTCGCCGATCTCCAGGTGCTCGAGCGCAATCCGCTGGAGGACATCCGCAACACCAACTCGCTCCGCCTGGTGATGAAGAACGGCCGGTTGTACGACGCGAACACGCTGAAGGAGGTGGCGCCGCGCGAGAAGCCGCTCGCCAAGATGTGGTGGATGTTGCCGTAGCGCCGGCGCGCAACCAGCACCTTCCGCCCGACCGTCGTGACGCTCGGCGATCTCGTCCGCACCTCCACCCTCATTGCCGCGACCAGCAGTCGCGGCAAGAAGATCGAGGTGCTCGCCGACCTGTTGCGGCGGCTCGCACCTAACGAGGTCCTGATTGCGATCGGTTTTCTCACCGGCTGGCCGCGACAGGGCAAGCTCGGGGTCGGCTGGGCGACACTCGATGCGGCGCGACCACCTAACGCGGCAACGGAGCCAACGCTCATCCTCGCCGAGGTCGACGAGGCCTTCTCGGCGCTCAAGGCGGTCAAAGGAGGCAACTCGGCCGCCCAGCGCCGCCAGCTGCTCGGCGACCTCATGGCGCGGGCGACGGCGGAGGAACAGCAATTCCTCTTCGCGCTCGCGATCGGTGAGGTGAGGCAAGGGGCGCTGGAAGGCGTCATGGCCGAAGCCGTCGCCAAGGCAGCCAACCTCCCCGCCGGCCGCGTCCGACGCGCCGCCATGCTCGCCGGTGACCTCGGCGCCGTGGCCGAAGCGGTGCTCACCGAAGGCGAAGCAGGGCTCGCGCACTGGTCGCTGCAGCTCTTCCGCCCCGTGCAGCCGATGCTCGCCGACTCCGCGCCTAACGTGAAGAAGGCCCTCGAGGAGTTCGGCGACGGCGTGGCGGCGGCGCTCGAGTGGAAGCTCGACGGTGCGCGCATCCAGGTGCATAAGCAGGGTAGCCGCGTCGCCATCTACACGCGGAGCCTGAACGACGTCACGCCGGCGGTGCCCGAGGTGACCGAGGCGGTCCGTGCGCTCCCCGCCCAGGAACTGATCCTCGACGGCGAGGTCATCGCGCTGGACAGGGACGAGCGGCCGCTCCCGTTTCAGATCACCATGCGCCGGTTTGGCCGCAAGCTCGACGTGGCGTCCCTCCAAGCGGACCTGCCGGTGGTGCCCTTCTTCTTCGACATCCTGCGGCTCGATGGTGAGGACCTGCTCGACCACCAGCTGCACCAGCGCCTAACGCGACTCGACGCCATCGTTCCGGCCTCGATGCGTGTGCCGCGCGTGGTCACCGCCGACGTGGACGAAGCGAAGCGCTTCGAGGCGAGCGCGCTCGAGCGCGGCCACGAGGGGCTCATGGCCAAGTCGCTTTCCGCGCCCTACGCCGCCGGGCGGCGAGGCTCGGCGTGGCTCAAGGTGAAGACGGCGCGCACGCTCGACCTCGTGGTGCTCGCGGTCGAGTGGGGCTCGGGGCGACGCAAGGGTTGGCTCAGCAACATTCACCTCGGCGCCCGGGATCCGGTGAACGGCGGCTTCGTCATGCTCGGGAAGACGTTCAAGGGTATGACGGACGAGATCCTCGAGTGGCAGACCAAGGAGCTCCTCGCGCGCGAGACGCACCGCGAAGGGCACATCGTGCATGTTAGGCCGGAGCTGGTCGTCGAGGTGGCTTTCAACGACGTGCAGCGCAGTCCGCACTACCCGGGCGGCGTGGCGCTGCGCTTCGCACGGATCAAAGGCTATCGTCACGACAAGGGTGCGGCCGAAGCGGACACGATCGAGACCGTGCTGCGGCTGGTGCCACCAGTCACCTAACACGTGCCAACGCGTGACCGCATAGCTCCCTGAACGGTCAGAATCCGGGCAGGCGTCGTCCTGCCTGACGAGCCGAATGTGAACGCCCCCTAACGGGAGCTGCGTCACAGCGCTGCCTTCGCACGCCAGGTTGCCTAACTCGACTCGTCAGTCTGCTCCTCCCCAAGCCCGGAGTCGTCATGTCGCGTTTCCCGCAGCAGCCTTTCCCCGTGCCCGTGACGCGACGCACGAGGCGGGTCGCCAGCCTCGCCACCCTTGCGTGGGCATTCGCGCTGACGACCGGGCACGCGTCGACCGCACGGGCGCAGTCGGAGACCGAAAAGGACCGAAAACGAGCCCTGTTCGAGTCCATCGAATGGAAAGCAGGGCCGGTGCAAGGGCGCCTCGCGAGCGTCGCGACCCTCAACGTGCCGGACGGCTGCCGGTTCACCGAGGGGAAGGGTGCCCAGACGTTCATGGAGGTTACGGAGAATCCGCCGAGCGGGGACGAGGTCGGCGTATTGCTGTGTGAGGCCCCGCTCGCGGCCGACTCGACGGAAGTGTCGCGCTGGTTCGTGGTCTTCGAGTACGATGCCAGCGGCTACGTCAAGGACGACGAGAAGACGGAGCTCGACGCCGAGAAGATCCTCGCCACGCTGCGGCGGGGGCAGGCCGAGGGCAACAAGGAACGGCGTAAGCGCGGTTGGGATGAGCTCACGCTCGACGGCTGGATCAAGCCACCCTACTACGATCAGGCGACGCACAACCTAACGTGGGCGACACGGATCATTGCCCAGGACGACACGACGGCCAACCACTCGGTGCGCCTCCTTGGCCGGGGCGGCGTCCTCAAGGCCGACCTCGTGATCGATCCGAGCGGGTTGGAGACCGCGCTGCCAACGTTCGACGAGGTCGTCGCCGGAACGACGTTCACGCCCGGGCAGCGGTACGCCGAGTGGCGTGAGGGGGACAAGGTCGCCGGGTACGGCCTCACCGCACTCGTCGCGGGAGGCGCCGGAGCCGCGGCCATGAAGCTCGGGTTGTTCGGCAAACTGTGGAAGGCCATCGCCGGCATTTTCGTGGCTGCCGGCAAGGCGATTGTTGCAGCCGTCGTTGCCCTGGCGGCGTGGCTTCGCAAGCTGTTCGGGCGCAAGCCGAAGGCATCGGGCGGAGTTCCGACGACCCCATCACGCTGAAGCGGCTTTCGCCGCCTAACGCATCGTGCCGGGATGGCTGCTCGCCTGGTCCGTCGACCCGGCAACGGTCGTGTTGCTCGCGCTCATTCTTTGGCTGGACGGGTGGCGCCGCCGGCCTGACGGTGCGGTTCTTCTCGTGCGTTTGGGCCTCAGTCCCTGGCGCGTGAGGGCACCGTGGGCGGAGGTTGGCTCATTTGCGCTCGTCGCCTGGTGGTCGCCCATTGTCCTGCCTCTGCTCCTTAGCGCGCCCGGGACGCTTCCCCGGGAAGGCCGACGTTGGGCAGCAGATTTTGACATCGCGGTGGCCCGGGGTCGCAGACGACTGCGTCGAGTCACGGTTGGACTGACCACGCTGCGGATTCTTGGCGTGCTGCTACTCGTGTGGATCGCGTTGGGAATTCCGGTGGTCACGTCACGGTTCGGTATCGCCGGTCTGGTTCGCGGTATCGCGAGCGCGCTCATCTTCGCCGCAATGCTGGCGGCAGTCGCGATCGTGGAGCTCAGAGCGCTGGGCCTGCGGTGGTGGCCCTCGATACGGCGGGCTGCTCATCTGGTGTCGCCGTTTTCCGCACCCCAGGCGGCCGAGCTTGTCGCGACGGCCGCTTTGGAGGACCTCAGTCCCGCGATACGCGTCGCAGTCTTGTTAGGCGACATCCGATTCCTGACGTGGATTCGGCCGGCCGCCTACGACGTGCTGCACGAGCGCGTGGACGCGGCGAGCGATGAGACGGCAGCGCCCGCGACCCTGGTGCGCGTCCTGCCTCGACCTGTGCTGGAGAGAGCCACGCGTGCGCGGCCGGACGCGCGCGATTCCGATGCCGGGTACTGCCCGCGATGCGCGCGTACCTACCGCGAAGGCGTGACGACGTGTTCCGAGTGTGGTGACCTCGCACTCGTGACGCCCGCGAACTTCGCGACTCATTCGTCTTGAACACCGTGTGGGTTAACCGCATCGTAACCGGCGGGGCGTAACATGTTGTGCCGCCGAGGATTGACGCGGTGACCTGCAGGTGACGGGCGTGCGATAACGTGGTCGCGCGACATCCACGATACTCCTGCACACCCTGGTTTCATGACTAGCACCGCTGTTACCGCCGACCGTGATCGCCTCCACGTCCTCGACGTGCTGCGCGGCATCGCGCTGATCGGCATGTTCTTCGTGCACTTCAGCACCTTCTCCTCGGGCGGCGGATCGGCCGACAAGATCTATCAGAGCATCGTCGCGCTGTTCTTCGAGGAGCGCTTCTGGACGATGTTCGCGATTCTCTTCGGCGTCGGCTTCGCCATTCAGCTTCGCCGGGCGGAAGCGCGCGGCAACTCGTTCGTCCCGAAGTATCTGCGGCGAGTCGCGATGCTCGCCGTGTTCGGGTTCATCGCCGAGGCCTTCTTCGGGTTCAATGTCCTGCTGACCTATGCGCTGTGGGGGCTGCCGTTGCTCCTCGTGCGTCGGTGGTCCGTAAGGAAGCTCGTGGTCGCGGCAGTCGTCTGCGCTGCCTCGTGGAACGTCTATGCGATCGGGAGGGCCGCCTATCTCGTAGCAAGGGAAGGTGAACGGGGAGCGCAGGCGACGCTCGAGGCCACAGGCAAGAAGAATCAGGCGCACAACCAGGCGTTCCAGAAGGCCCAGGACGCCACCAGCTATAAAACGGTGCTCGCCGCGCGACTCGAGCACATGAAATGGTTCTACGCGCAGCCGTTCTCGTTTCTGCCGGTGAACTCGTTCATGCTGTTCCTGCTCGGGTTCATCGGGCTCCGGCTCGGACTCTTCGACGAGCCGGGAAAACACCGGCGATTGATAGCGACGCTCGCGGTCGTCGGGACCGTCTTGTGGGCGGTGCAGGCCTTCGTGTTCCCGAAGCTGCCGGTGCACGAGACCGGCCCGCTCGTTCGCACGGTCGCGCTCAACCGATTGCAGTACGGGTTCGGGCTCGTGCGCGACATGTGGCTCGCGTTCCTGTATATGGGCGTCGTGCTGTTGCTCGTCGCGCACAATCGCGACTGGCTGCGTCGGCTCGCCCCCTTCGGGTGGACCGGGCGCATGGCACTCACGAACTACATGATCCAGGTCATGATTCTGGATTTCACGTTCTCGAAATACGCGCTGGGTCTCGAGGTGCGGCCGCTCGCGGGCCTAACGATGGCAATCGCGCTGTTCGCGGTGGACGCGCTGTTCAGTCGCTGGTGGCTCGCGCGGTTCCGGTACGGTCCGTTCGAGTGGCTGTGGCGGTCGGCGACGTATGCTCGCTGGCAGCCGCTACGACTGGCGTCATCCGAGCAGCCGGTCGGCGGAGGGTTGGCGACGGTCGGGTAACGCGGGCTTGGGGCAGGTCTGACCCGTTTGCACGCGACGCATTTCGCTGATCGTCGCCGTAGAATGGTGACGTGCCCATCGGAGTAACGGCTATGATGTCGGACATGGGGACGTTTCGTACGACCATTCTCCTCGAGAGTGCGGAGCGGCGCGGCGAGATGCGCACGGTGGAAGACGCGCTGGTCGATACCGGAAGCGAGTACACGTGGGTGCCGCGGGATGTCCTCGAGTCGCTCGGAATTCGTCCCGAGCGAACGCAGCGCTTTATCGTCGCTGACGGGCGGACGTTCGAGCGACCACTCGGATTCGCGATCGTCCACGCGGCCGGCACGAACGCGCCGGATCTCGTCGTGTTTGCCGAGCCGGGCGATTTGGTGATTCTCGGTGCGCATTCGCTGGAGGGAATGAACCTCCGCGTCGATGCGCTGAGGAAACAGCTCATGCCGGCGGGGCCGGTGCTCGCCGGGGCGGCGTAGCCACCGATCCCTTCTAGCGGGGTCCCGGCGATCCCTCGCTCCGCTGGGGATTACGAAACTCCGGATCGGCGTTGCGCCAGAGCTCAGCGACTCGGGAAGCGTGCCTGGTTGCCTCATCGCGCTTTCCGAGGCGCTCGTAGATCCGTGCCTGGCGCAGGTGGGCCGGCGCGCGCAACGGAATCTCCGACACCGAGCCATCGCCGATCGAGGCGAACCAGCGGAGTGCCTCCTCGTTCCGGCCTAACGACTCGAGCACCTCACCGCGGAGGAAGCGCTCGTTCGCCCGACTCACGAAGGGGATTGCCGCGACGTCGCCCTGCGAATCTCGCGACTCCATTTCTTCCAGCAAGCGCAGGGCGTCACCGGCGTGCCCCGCCTGCCACGCCAGCCGGGCCCGCAACCCGCGGTCGAGATCGCGGACGAGCACCGTCGCGCCACCGGCGGCGGCGAGCCGCTGGAGCGCCGCGGCCGCGCTGGCGGCCGCCAGGGTGTCGCGCAATCGCGACGAGAGGATGCCTAACGTGTACTGCCGTACCGGCTCGAGCTGAATGGGCGTCCCGATTCCCATCTCGGTCTCGAACGGCGGTCGCACCGGCGTGGTGAAGCTCCGCATCGCCGCTTCACGACGCACCCGCACCAGGGTCGAATCCGCGTACGGCAAGGGCAGCGTAACGGCGAACCACTCCGTCACCTCCCGAAAGCCCGACCGTCGCCGCTCCGCGGGAACGCCGCGCTCCGCTTCGACGCGGCGGCCAGCTCGA
>JBKOYV010000309.1:0-5444 GCA_046725585.1 Gemmatimonadota bacterium
ACGAACGGCCGTTCGATCTACGGGACGCGGGCGGGCCCAATCCCGCCCCGATCGTGGGGCGCGACGACCCGCCGCGGCGACACGGTGTACGTCCACGTGCTGGCGTGGTCCGACCGCTCGCTCGCCATTCCGGCGTTAGGCGCGCGAGTGCGACGCGCGTCGCTGCTCGAGACCGGTGAGCCGGTGCCGGTTACGGAGACGGGCGCGGGGCTCACGCTCACGCTTCCCGTTCGCCCCGCGGAGGGGCTGGATCAGGTCATCGTCTTGGAGACGACCCGCCAGCCCTCACCGCGGCGCTGAGCGATCGCCTCATAGCGTCTTGAGGTACGCCACGAGGTCCGCGCGCTGCTGTGCCGTCAGCGTTAGGCCGAACAGCTGAACGTAGTGCGCCACCACGGCGTCGAGCGTCGGCGCGTTGCCATCGTGGAAGTACGGTCCCTGGAGTTGCGGCGGCGACCAGAGCCCGCGAAGCGGCGTCGTACGATACAGCTTCGTGGCGCTACGGAGCGCGTAGGCCGCGTCCTGCCCGACTTCGTCGGGATCGTGGAGGCGGTTCGCGTTGACGTCGGTTTTCGCGTCGCCAAGGTGGCACGAGGCGCAGCGCGCCACCCCGTTGAAGACCGCGCGCCCACGCTGCGCGGCCGCCTTGTCGACGCTCGCCGCTGGCGGCTCGGGTGCTTCGATGCTGAACTGGTACGCCCGCAGAGGCTCGAGCTTGGCCGAAACGAGATCTGGCGGATTGTTGATGTCGACGCCGATCCGCGGATCGACGAAGTGACCGTGCCCGTGCATCTGCGTGATCGCGACATACGCGTTCCAGTACGACACGGGGCCGTCACCGGTGTAGATCTCGCGCTTCACGTGTCGGAGGCCGAAGGCCGGTGGGATCACGACCGGCATGTTCAGCCCATCGATGTTGAACCGAGGGTCGTACATTCCCGGTCCCCAGGAGCTGTACACGGCTTTCTGGGCCGGTGTCAGGGCGGGCGAGAGCGCGACGATCGCCCCGACGTTCAGATCTCGATTGGGCCAGCCGTCGAGTCGGGAGCCGATTCCCGAGGCGAACGAGTTGTCGACGGTGGAATGGCAGAGGGCGCAGGTGATGCCCACTCGCGTTAGTGTGTTACCCTCGACGGTACCGACCACGCCGACCACCGCGCCGAGCTTGAGCAGCGCGACCGTCGTGGCCGGAGAGTCGAGATCGATCGTTTTGTTCAGGATCCCCGCTTTGACTTCGGGCGGCAGGGCGTCCGCGTCCACCTTGAGTCCGACGGAAAGGGCCGTCGTCGGGCTGACCGATGTTCGGATGACCTCGTGCATGCGAAGCGTATCGGTCCAGAACGTCTCGTCGCCGAACGTATCGAAGCGAAAGATCGTTCTTCCCTCAGCGAGCGTCGCTGGGTCCATCGGCGTCCCGCCAACGGCGGCGTCCGGTGTTCGCGGCGCGAGGGGGCGGCCGGGGTCGTCGCGCTCGCAGGCCGCGAGCTGAGCGGCAAGAACCACGATGACGAACGCCGATGCCCGGCGATGGAGGATGTAACGAGTGTTCGTCCGACCAACTGCCACATCGCGCGAATGCACGGACGGAGTGAACTTCCTGCGGTGCATGAGCGGGTCTCCGGTTGGAAGCCATTTCGCGGCGCGCTCCGTCGGATCGGGAAGGACCGGAGCACGACGGCGTCCCGTCAGAGGGCGCCACACTTCTACAACAGATAATGAATGAAAATGTGCAATAACTGGTCCTGTCATGCCGCAGCACGTCGAGCGTCGGGACGAGCGAGATGAGCGCGAGATCGATCAAGGCGGATTCGCCGGCAGGTACGCGCGGCCGAATCATCGACCTCATCCGTAGGTCGCGGCCTACCGCGACCGAGATTGCCGCAGAGCTCGACCTGACCTACAACGCGGTCCGCGTCCATCTGACCGCGCTCGAACGGGATGGGTTGATTCGCAAGGCGGGTCTGCGACGGGGCGGCACCCGGCCGTCTGCGATCTACGAGCTGGCGCCCGGGGTCGACGACGCCCTGTCCCGCGCGTACATGCCGTTCGCGTCGCACCTCATGCGGGCGTTGGGTGACCGGCTCCCGGACCAGGAGCTGACGCAGCTCATGCGGAACGTCGGTCGGCGGCTGGCGGCGGAGTGGGCGCGCCCCCGTGGACCGCTCCTCCAGCGGGTCGACGCGGCGTCGGCGCTGCTTCAGGAGCTGGGCGCGCCTAACGAGGTCGAACGGTCCGCCGACGCGGTGCGGATCCGCGGGTTCGGCTGCCTGCTCGCTGCCGCGGTGCAGGGGAAGCCGCACGTGTGCCGCGCGATGGAGAGCCTGCTGCGGGAGCTGGTCGGAACGCCCGTGCGCGAATGCTGCGAGCGCGGCGAGCACCCCCGCTGCTGCTTCGAGATCGCGACCGTCGCGGCAACCCGCCGCTGATCCGAGGACCACACTACGGAGACGCCGCCGTGAACACTCGCAGACAGTTTCTCATCCGCGCACCGCTCGGTCTCCTCGCCGCTACTGCCGCCTGTCGTGGCGACTCGGACACGAGCGCCACGCAGTCGAGCACTCCGGGATCGCCCGCAACCCAAACGACGCCTGGCGCTCCGCCGGCGTTCAACACCGCCCCGCCGGTAGGCCCCGAGGTTTCGAGCACCACGTTCGCCGAGGCCGAGAAGCTCGCACAGGTGACGATGACGGACGCCGAGCGCGCGATGGCGGTCGGCAGCTGGCGCAAGGCAATGGCGCCGATGCTCGAGCGGCGCACCGGGCCGCGAAAGGTGGCGCTCGAGCCGGACGTGGCGCCGGCGTCCGTGTGGGACCCGGTTCTGCCAGGCCTAACGATTGGTGTCCAGCGCGACCGCTTCGTGCGCTCGAATATCGACCCGGGTCCGCTGCCCTCGAGCGAGGACGAGATCGCGTTCGCGCCCGTCACGCGACTCTCGCGGTGGATTCAGCAGCGCAAGCTCACGTCCGAACGCCTCACCGGGATCTATCTCGCGCGGATCGAGCGTTTCGACCCCAAGCTGCGCTGCATCATCACGCTCACGCGCGATCAGGCACTGGCGAAGGCGAAGCAGGCGGACGCGGAGATCGCGGCGGGGAAGTACCGCGGGCCGCTGCACGGCGTTCCATTTGGCGTGAAGGACCTGCTCGACACGGCGAACATCCCGACGACCTGGGGCGCCGAGCCGTACAGGGATCGCGTGCCGAACGCCGACAGCGTGGTGGTGAAGCGTCTCTACGAAGCCGGTGCCGTGCTCATCGCCAAGCTGTCGCTGGGCGCGCTCGCGCTCAACGACATCTGGTTCGGCGGACAGACCATGAACCCCTGGTTGCCAGAGGAGGGCGCGTCGGGCTCGAGCGCCGGGCCGGGCGCGGCGACGGCCGCGGGGCTCGTCGGGTTCTCCATCGGGAGCGAGACGGGTGGCAGCATCGTCGCGCCGGCCATGCGATGTGGCATCACGGGGCTGCGGCCGACCTATGGTCGCGTGCCCCGCACGGGCGCGATGACGCTCTGCTGGTCGCTCGACAAGCTCGGGCCGATGACGCGGAGCGTCGAAGACGCGATACTGGTATTGCAGGCGATCACCGGTCCCGACCCGGGCGACGTGGCGAGCGTGCCGAGTCGGCTGGACTTCGACGCGGGCGGGTCGGTCGCAGGATTGCGCATCGGTTACCTGCCGGCGTGGATGAAGGAAGCGCCGGCAACCGACGTCGATCGCGCGGCGCTCGAGACGGTGAGGAAGTTGGGCATGGTGCCGACGGAGGTGACGCTCGCGAACTGGCCCCACAGCTCGCTCATGCCGATCCTGTTCGCCGAGGCGGCCGCGGCGTTCGAGGAGCTCACGCTGAGTAATCAGGACGATCGGCTCAAGGTGCAGGTGCCTGACGCGTGGCCGAACCTCTTCCGCGAGTCGCGGTTTCTGTCGGCGGTCGATTTCGTGCAGGCGGACCGGCTGCGTCGCAAGTTCGCCGGTGAATTGGCGCGCATCATGTCGCAGGTGGATCTGCTGCTCGTGCCGTCGCTCAGAGATGAGATGTTGACGATCACGAACTTCACCGGCCACCCGAGCCTAACGCTGCGCGCGGGCTTCGTGAACGTGAGCGAGGCGCGGAGCGACTGGGCGCCGGATCCGCAGAATCCGCTGCCCAGGTTCAACCCGCCGCGGCGCGTGCCGCATGGGGTGACGCTGATCGGGCGCTTGTTCGAGGAGGGGACGATCGCGAGGGCCGGGATTGCCTTGGAGCGGGATTTGAACGTAGCAACTGAACGCCCACCGGGATTCTAGGCAGTTGACGGATGACGGAAACCAATGGGGACTAGGGACTGGGGACTCGGCAAGGAGCCTTCTACCGCCTCGCACGGGTCCGTGCGAATAGAAGCATCCCGGCCCAGTCCCCAGTCCCTAGTCCCCAGTCCCTAGTCCCCAGTCCCTTGTGGCCTTCGGTCATCGGTACTTACGGCGCTGTCGCGAGGGTCGGTGCCGGGCCATCGCCTAACGTCGCAGACTGCAATTCGAGCTTGATCGTGAAGCCCCCGAACTTCGTCTTGAGCTGCACCGGTACGCGGCGATCGTCATCCGAGAACCATACCTGCGCCTCGCCGCCCTCGGCGAACATTCCCTTCGTGCGAATCGTCGGCGCAACGACCACGGCCGTATACGTTCCCGCCGGCACCGACACCGTCTCCTTCCGCAGCCCCGCGAACACGACGGGGTTTCGGTCGGGCCGGAAGTAGCGATCCTCCTGCCGCGTCTCGCCGACCTTCACCGCTGCCGCGCGAACCGCGTAGATGAAGGAGCCGTCGTCCAGTGGGTTGGAGACGCTCGCAGTGAGGGAGTCGCCGTTCTTCTGATACGCGGCGCGCTCCGGATAGATCTCGTACGTCGTCGTACGCTTGTAGTGGCCCTCGGCCACCTGCTGCCGGTGACGCAGCGATGACAGCGTCTCCACGTCGACCCAGCTCTCGTAGCGATCGTGCACGCGGAAGAAGGGGATGCCGCCGTCGATCGTGAAGACGAGGTGATAAGCGGGCCGGCCTCGGACCATCTCGATGCAGTCCACCCGCATGCGCGCGGTGCCCGCGGGAATCTTTCCGTACGTCGCCTTGTAGGTGAGCTCCTCGCCGACCACGAACGGAACGGCTGGGCTGGAATTCTGAGCGTAGCTGAGCTGCGGCAGAACCATCACGGCCAGAGCGGCCATCGATTTCGTTGTGTTGCGGCGCATCGTCGTGCCTCCGTCTCGGTCTCTACTTGGATGTCGAACGAAGACGCGCGATTTCGACACGGATTGGCTCAAGGTCAGGGTCAGAGCCCGACTCGGATCAAGGATCAAGGGGTCATAGCCCTTGAAACTCGGTTACATGGGCTCTGACCCCTTGATCCAGCGAAACCATGACGCCGCCAGCTACTCCACCCGCGTGAGCTTGATCGTCGGCGGGTTGGTCAC
>JBKOYV010000160.1:0-72947 GCA_046725585.1 Gemmatimonadota bacterium
GCGCTTCTCCACCTGCTGCTCGACGGCCTTGTTCCTTGCTTTCTTGACCAATCCACCCAACTGGGCGGACGCAGGGTGTAACGGGAGTACCAGAGACGCGACGACTGCGACGGCGATACCGCGGCGCGAGAGTACACGCGCGCTGGTGGAAACGGCGTAGCTCATGACTTGCTCCGTTGGCGTCCGACGACTTCTAGAGGGTGACTCGGAACGTGCGAACTGGCGTCGGCAGTAAGCGATGCTGTTCGTACGGTGGAGTGGCGCGCGGAGTGTCGAGAACCTCCAAGCCTCCGACCCGAAGATCGCAGGCTGGGAGCGCAGTGGCGTGGGTCGAACGACCCATCTCCGCCAGGACGCGCGGCGACGACGCGCCCTTCGCGTGAAATGGCTCTTCTCGATATCGGTGCGACGCGCTGAGCGCCGGCGCTCTACGGCTTGGGGGGGACGCGAAGGATTCGGTCGTCGTCAGCGCCGGGGTTGCCGCGGCCGTCGCGGTTGCTGGTGGCGAGATAAACGCTGCCGTCGGGAGCGACGAGCACGTCGCGAAGACGGCCGTACTGCCCTTCGAACAGGGTCTCCTTCGCTGTCACGCGCTGCCCGTCGGACGAGAGCGTGAGTCGATAGAGCGCCGCCCCCTTGAGTGAAGTGAAGAGCAAGCTGCCCTTCCACTGCGGGATGAGGTCGGCGAGGTAGAAGTCCGCTCCGGCCGGAGCGATCGTGGGCGTCCACGTCGCGAGGGGCTCGACGACGTCATTCGCCTGGCAGAACTGGCGCTCCCCCCCGATGTCATCGTCGCAGGCCCCGTGGACGGTCGGCCAGCCATAATTCCGACCGGCGACGATCCGGTTCACCTCATCGTTGTCGCTCGGGCCATGCTCGGTGGAGTAGAGCGCACCGGTCGTGGGATGGAACACGAGCCCCTGCGGGTTCCGATGGCCGAACGAATAGATCGACGTGCCGAACGGGTTTCCCGGTGCCGGCGCGCCGTCGAGCGTCAGGCGCAGCACCTTGCCCGCCAGCGTGCTTTTGTCCTGGGCCAGGTTGCCGTTCGACGCGTCGCCCGTCGTCATGTAGAGGAATCGGTCGGGGCCGATCACCAGGCGCGAGCCGTCATGAATGCCGCTCGCGGGGATGTTCGACAGCAGCGCCTCGGGCGTGCCTAACGACTGGCCGTCCCACCGCATGCGAACGAGCCGATTCCGGAGCGAGCCGTTCTGGAGGTACGAATGCGCCGCATACACGTATGGCTGTGTGGCGAAGTCCGGATGAAAGGCAATACCCATGAGTCCGCTCTCGCCCGATTCCTCTACCTGCGGGACCTGGCCCGCCGTGGTGCGCTGACCGGTGGACGGATTCACGCGCGAGATCCGTCCTCCGCGCTCGCTCACCCACAGTTGGCCGTCCGGTCCCCACGCCATATCCCACGGGGTCACGAGGCCCGTGACGACGGTTTCGACCTCGAGTCCTTCGACATTCGCCGGGACTATCTCTTTCTTCGAGCAGGCGAGCGCCGCCGCGAGGGTGACTCCAGGAAGCGTGCTGAATAGGCCAACCCGAAAAAACGCATGCATCGTTCGCATCGACCATGGGTGAGGGCGGCCGGGTCGCCGCTGTCGATAGGATGCCGACGAACGCCGACGCGTTCGCCCAAAATCATCCATTTCATGTGCCGGATGTGTGTGTTGTGTCACACTCCCGACGGTCATTAGTTTCGCAACCTACGGGGCTGTCAGTCTACGGTGCGCTCCGACCGGTCGTCGTGACGACTGGTGGTGCGCAAAGGAGCCGTATTGTGCCTTTCGCGCTCGAGGCCCACGACCGGAAATGATCCCAGCCACGCCACACCGCTCGTTGCGGGCGGTTGCCGCCTTCCAGTGGGTCCCGACGATCGCCGGCGGATTCTCGGCGCTGGTTGGCACGCTGGTGCTGGTCGGCTGGTGGCGGGACATCGACGCGCTCAAAAGGATCGTTCCGGGACTTATTCCGACGATTCCGAACACGGCGGTCGCGTTGATCATCGGCGGCCTTGCCGTCATGTCGGCCAGCCGCGAGGAGCGTGACGCCCGCTTCGTTCCCATCACGCGCGGGCTGGCGGTCGCGCTGACCACGTTAGGTGCGCTGTTCTTCATCGAGCGAGCGGCGACCATCGATTTCGGCATCGACCTGCTGTTGTTCGGCGATGCGGTACGGGCGATGGCGGGGCATCCGCCCGGCCGACCCGCCATCAACTCCGCGCTCGTGATGGTGCTCGACGGCGCCGCGCTTCTGGTCATCGACACCCGGACCGTCCGGGGAAGGCGTCCGGCGGAGCTGCTCGGCGGCCTCGCGGTACTCATCGCGTTCACTGCCATCATCGGATACATGTACGGCGTTCGCGGTCTGTACAGCTTCGGCCCGAACACCGGCATGGCGCTCCTCACGGCGATCACCCTGTCCGCGCTGAGCCTCGGCGTCGTGTTCGCCCACCCGGACGAGGGCGTCGCGTCGCTGGTGGCGGCTGCGGACCCGGGTGCGGCGATGGTTCGGCGTCTCATTCCTCCGGCGTTCATCGTGCCGGTCGGGCTGGGGGCGCTGTGGCTACTGGCCCGCGACGCGAATTGGCTGACGCGCGAGGGCGCCGTGAGCGCGTTCGTCGGCGCGGTCGTGATCACGTTCCTCGTTCTCGTCATGCGCGCCGCGGTGGTCGTCCGAAACGCCGATCTTCAGCGTGATGAGATGATCCTTCGGGCCGAGTCGGCGCGGTCGGCCGCCGAGCGAGCGGCGGACCGAACCAACCGACTCCGTCGCACGGCCGAAGCGCTCTCGGGCGCACTGACGCCAATCGCCGTTGCGCGCGTCATCGTCTCGGAGGGTTTGCCGGCGCTCAGCGCCACCGCGAGCGAGGTGGCAGTCCTCACGGGCGATGGCATCGCGCTGGATCTCATGGCGGTGAGCGGGGTGCCGGCCGAGGTCGCCGACGCGTGGCGCCGGTTCCCGGTGACGAGTCGCGTGCCGCTGGCGGACGCGGTGCGCACGACCGAGCCGGTTCTGCTCGACTCGCCGGACGAAATCGCGCGTCGCTATTCGGACCTGGCGCCGGTCCTCGAGCGCGTGAACGTCCGCGCGATGATCGTGACGCCGATGATCGTCGATGGGAGGCCACTCGGCTCGCTGAGCTTCAGCTTCAGCGGGCCCCGAACGTTCGACGACAGTGATGTCACGTTCACCCGCGCGCTCGGGCAACAGTGCGCGCAGGCGCTCGAGCGGGCGCGACTTTTCGCGGCCGAGCAATCCGCGAGGGCTGACGCCGAGGCGGCGAACCGCGCCAAGACGGAGTTTCTGGCGATGATGTCCCACGAGCTCCGGACGCCACTCAACGCCATTGCCGGCTATGCCGAGCTGATGGAGCTCGGCATCAGCGGTCCGGTGAGCGACATGCAGCGGGAGCAGCTCGGCCGCATTCGGCGGAGCCAGCGCCATCTCCTGGGGATCATCGAGGACCTGCTGGACCTCTCGCGGCTCGAGCACGGGATGCCGGCGGACATCGAGCTGGGTCCGGTGCCGGTCCACGACACGTTAGGCAACCTCGAGCCACTGATCGCGCCGCAGCTCAAGGCGCGGAACCTGACCTACATCTATAACCCCGCCGAGGGTGGCCTCATCGCGTACGGGAACCGGGCGCGCATCGAGCAGATTGTGCTCAACCTGCTGTCGAACGCCATCAAGTACACGGCGCCCGGTGGGCGCGTGGGACTTTCCAGCAGCCTCCACGCCGGGCGAGTAGAGATTCGCGTCAGCGACACCGGCCACGGGATTCCGCGCGAGAAGCTCGATTCGATCTTCGAGCCGTTCACCCGACTGGAGATGGACCTCACGCGGACGACGGAGGGTACCGGGCTTGGTCTCGCCATCAGCCGCCACCTTGCGCGGGCGATGATGGGCGACCTCAGCGCCCGCAGCGAGGTGGGGCGGGGATCGATCTTCACGCTCACGCTGCCCGTAAACGCCCCGGTGATCGCCGACCAGCCGCCGGCGGTCACGCCCGCGGCGTCCATGGTGGCCGTGCCTCGCGACGCCATCCCGCTCCACCGAGTCCGGATGTAGGTCGGCGCGCGCGGGCGGTTCCGACTGCAGCCCCGGTTCGGCTCCACAGTTTTCTGACAGAGCAGCCCTCGGCGCCGATGAGGCTCCGACGCCAGTCGCGCTATACATTGACAGGTGTCCCGCCGTCGCCGCGTGGGCGGGGCGACGACTTCAACCATTTCGGTCCGTGCTGGCAGGGATGCGCCGCTCGCGCGCGACCATCGCGGTAGTGGTGTGCACGTTCACCGCCGCGTCGGTCGCCGCCTATCAGGTCTACAACGCCGTGTGCGCGCAGGAGTCGGCCGCGCAGCGCGCGTTGTTATCGCACGCGCGGTTTGCGGCGTGGACGTTCACGCGCGAGGCCAACGCGGAGCTCGAGCGCGCCGCGCGGCGTGTTCTCGCGCCCACGGTGGCGCTTGCGGCGGAGCGCGGCGCCGCCTCGGCGCCGTCAGTGCTCGTGGCGGAGGGCATCCGAGCTGCCCGCCGCTGTGCGTGCGTGGCGGTGCCGGATGTTCGGTTCACGTTCGCGGTCGATCTGTCGCGCGGCGACGTCGTCGTCGGAGCGGTGGGTGACGAAATGCCCGAGACCCCGAGCGGCGACATCGAACAGAGCGTCATTCGGACGGTTCGTGACGGTATCGCCGCCGGGGCGGTGACGGGCGACCCGATCATCACTCGGATGCCGAGCGACGGCACGATCGCGATTGCCTACATGCTCGCCGGACAGACGGGCGTGCACCGGGGCAACAAGCCGCACAGGGCCTATGGCTACGCCTTCGATGTGGGATCTGCGGGGCGTGCGGTGTTCCCCGCGGTTCTGGCATCGCGTGCGCTCCTTCCGCCCATGGGGCCGGCGCCAGTACCCGTGGACTCTACACTCACGCTCTCGGTGACCGGGCCGGATGAGCGCATCGTCTATCGCTCGGCGGCGACGCGCGGGCTCCGCCCGGCGGCGACGTTAGGCATGACCGGCGCCTTCGACGGGTTCGCCGTGCGGGTGGCGATGCGTCCCGCGTTCGCGTCCCGCGTGGCCGTAGGCAACTGGACGTGGAACCGGTCGCAGTTCGTGCTCGGGTTCATCACGCTGAGTGCCGGGCTCGTGATCGTGTCACTGCTGCAACTGCACCGCGAGCGGCAGCTCGCGCGCGTAAAGAGCGAGCTGGTGTCGGGCGTGTCGCACGAGCTTCGGACGCCGCTGGCGCAGATTCGGATGTTCGCCGAGATGCTGCGGCTCGGCTGGGTGCGCAGCGACGACGAGCGACAGCGGTCGGTCGCCATCATCGACCAGGAGGCACGGCGGCTGGCGCATCTCGTCGAGAACATTTTGCAGTTCTCGAGAGCCGAGCGATCGGCGACGCGTGTGTCACTCGAGCCGCTGGAGCTGGCGGCGCTGGTGGACGAGGTGGTGGAGAGCTTCGCGCCGCTGGCGGGCTCGCGCGGCGTGACCGTCCGCACGACGCACTCCGGTCATGCCGTGGCGCTCGCGGACCGTGACGCGCTACGGCAGGTCCTGCTCAACCTCCTGGACAATGCGGTGAAGTATGGCCCCGCGGGCCAGACGGTCACGGCGGGAACGCGCGTGCTCGGGGACGGGCGTGTGCAGCTCTGGGTGGATGATCAGGGGACCGGGATCCCGGCGCGCGACAAGGCACGCATCTGGGAGCCGTTCCGCCGACTCGACCGGGCGGTGGAGGCCGGAATCTCGGGCAACGGCATTGGACTCGCTGTCGTGCGCGAGCTGGCGGCCGCGCAGGCCGGGACGGTGACGGTGCACGACGCGGCGGGTGGAGGCGCGAGCTTCGTGGTGACGCTGCAGGCGGCGACGCAGGTGTCGCTGGCCCACTCGGAGGCCAGGCCTAACGCGTCCGAGGCGTTCGACGCGGCGCCCCACCGCGAGCACTCGCTGCCATGAAGCGGATTCTCATCGTCGAGGACAACGCCGACCTGGCGTTCGGCCTTCGCAACAGCCTCGAGATCGCGTCGTACGAGGTGGTCGTCGCGAACGACGGGCCATCGGGATTGCGGGAGGCGCGAACGGTCTCGCCCGATCTCATCATCCTCGACCTCATGTTGCCGGGCATGGACGGCTACCGCGTGCTGCGCGCGGTCCGCGAAGGTGGATCGCAGGTCCCGGTGCTGATCCTGACGGCGCGGGGCGAGGAAGCGGATAAGGTCACGGGGTTCCGGCTTGGCGCCGACGACTATGTGACGAAGCCGTTCGGTGTTCTGGAGCTCGTCGCGCGGGTGGAAGCGGTGCTGCGGCGCGCGTCGGCGTCGTCGAGTCCGAAGGCGCCGTCGGCGGATTCGTCGCGGTTCGGCGACATCGAGATCCAGCCGGTTTCGCGCGTCGTGCGGAAGAATGGCAGGCCGGTGGAGCTCTCGCCCAAGGAGTACGAGCTCCTGCTCGCCCTGGTGCAGCGGCCGGGGCAGGTCATCTCGCGTGCGGAGCTGCTCAAGACGGTGTGGGGGTACCACGCGTCGGTCGTGAGCCGGACGATCGACACGCACATTGCCGAGCTGCGACGAAAGCTCGAGCCGAACCCGGCGTCGCCGAGGCACATAACGACGGTCTGGAAAACGGGATACCGATTTCTGCCATAAAGCAGCTGCAGGCTGGTACCCGACGGCTGCGTGCTACTGCCGCTAGCTACGAACTGCTGCCAATAGCCCAACGAGCCCGGGTCGTCAGGCATCCAGTCCCGCGTTTGGGACATGTCCCATCCCGGGGCTGGGATTTCGTGCGGATGCCGGCGAGTCTTCCCGATTCATAACTCGCGACAGCTCTAGGCGTTAGGCAGCGACGCCGCGGTGGCATTGGGCTGGCCTAGGGTTTCGGTTCGCGGTTGTCGCGGCCGCGCGTCCGTTGCGCGCCGATTCCCGATTCCCGATTCCCCATTCCCGATTCCCGATGCTCCGGTACGCGCTCCGAACACTCGCCAAGAATCCGGCGTGGACGCTCGCCGCCGTTGCGTGTCTCGCGATCGGCATTGGCGCAAACACGACCGTGTACACGGCCATGCGGGCGATTGCGATCGAGCCGGTCCCCACGCCCAACAGCGACCGGCTCGTCATGATGTCGGAGGTGAAGCCACGGGATCCGGACGACCCCGATTTCGATCAGCTCGCGCCGGCCAATCTCGTCGATTGGATGCAGCAGACGCGCACGCTCGAGCATATTGCGGCGTTCTCGTGGTGGGACGTCAACATCACGGGCATCAACGACCCCGAGCGCGTCACGGGGTTTCGCGTGACGCCCGAGTTCTTCCGCACGCTCGACGAGCGTCCCGTGCTCGGGCGTGCGTTCACGGAGGAGGAAGGACACACCGGCAACACCGATCGCGTCATTCTCAGTCATCCGCTGTGGATGCGGCGGTTCGGCGGTGATCCTGGCGTGGTTGGTCGGACGGTGCAGCTCAACGGAGCGCCGCACACGATCGTCGGTGTAATGGGCGAGGACTTCATCTTCCCGCCGGGCGCCGAGCTGTGGAAGGCGTTCGCGCTCGAAGGTGCGGTTGCGGCCGACCGCGACGGACGCTGGTTGAACGCGATCGCGCGGTTGCGGCCCACGGCGACGCTCACCGAGGCCCGCGCGGAGGCCCGCGCCATCGCTCGGCGGCTCGAGCTGCAGTATCCCGACATGAACGCGAAGTGGGGAATGAAGGTCGAGCCCGCACAGGTGTTCTACGGACGCCATCCGCGGCCGTACATGGTCGTGATGCTGGCGTCGGTGGCGCTGGTGCTGCTCATCGGGTGCGCGAACGTGGCGAACCTGCTGCTGGCACGCGCCACCACACGCGGGCGGGAGCTCGCCGTGCGGGTCGCGTTAGGCGCACGGCGCAGCGATCTCGTCCGGCAGATGCTCGCCGAGAGCATGGTGATCGCGCTCATTGGCGGCGCGCTCGGCGCGTTGCTCGCGCTCTGGGGCGTGAGGCTCATGCGAAACACGCTGCCAGCGGACCTGGTGCGCTTCAACCCGGGGTGGACGCGCATAACGATCAACGGCCACGCGCTTCTGTTCACCATGGCCGTGTCGATCGCTACCGCGGTGGTGGTGGGTCTCGTTCCGGCGCTCATTGCGTCTCGCGCCGATCCGCAGCAGGCGCTGAAGGAAAGTGGGCGGACCGCGAGCGGCGCCGCCGGGCGTTACCGGCTCCGGAGCGCGCTGGTGGTTGGTGAGGTCGCGCTCGCGCTGATGCTGCTGTTCGGTACCGGCCTCATGGTGCGGAGCTTCATCGGGCTGATCGAAACGGACCAGGGGTACACCGTGGAGAAGGCGCTCACCATGCAGCTCACGCTGCCGAGCGCGCGGTACAAGACCGACGGTGACCGCACGAGGTTCTATACGGCCCTCATCGATCGCGTGCGTGAGCTGCCGGGGGTTCGCGCGGCCAGCCTGATCAACGAGCTCCCGCCCTCATGGAATGACGTCTCTACACGCTTCATCCTGGAGGGCGAGCCAAAGCCACAACGTGGCGATCCGGCGCATCAGGAGCGCCAGCACCTGGTCTGGGATGGGTACTTCGCGGCCATGGACATTCCCGTTAGGCGCGGCCGGGACTTCGATCGCCATGATGACACGACGAGTCCATCGGTGGCGATCGTCAGCGAGGCGTTCGCCCGGAAGTACTGGCCAGGTCAGGACGCGATCGGCAAGCGAATCTCGGGGCTCGCGGACTCGATGCACCTGACGACGGTGGTTGGTGTCGTCGGGGATGTGCGGCACAACCCGAACACCGGACGGGCGCTGCTCGCCCCGGTGGTCTACTACCCGGCGACCCAGGGTCCGTGGGACACCATGACGCTCCTCGTGCGGACAGCCGGGAGCCCTCTCTCGATCACCGCGGATGTGCAGCGAGCGATTGGGTCGCTCGACCAGACGCTCGCTCCGGGCGAGGTCAAGACCCTCGAGCGGATGCTGTCGTCGTCGCTGTCGCCGCAGCGCATCACGGCCGGGATGCTGAGCGTGTTCGCGGGCATCGCGCTGCTGCTGGCGGTGATCGGCATCTACGGCGTCATGTCGTACACCGTAAACCAGCGCACGCACGAGATCGGAATCCGCATGGCGCTGGGCGCGCAGCGCGCGGACGTGGTGAGGCGTGTCCTGCGTCAGGGCGTGGCGTTGGCCGCGTTAGGTATCACGATCGGGGCGTTCGGGTCGTTCGCAATGACGCGAGGAATGGCGACCCTGCTTCACGAGGTGAGTCCAACGGATCCGCTCACGTTCGTGGCGGTGGCGGCGATGCTGGCGGCGGTGGCACTGCTGGGGAGCTGGCTCCCGGCGCAGCGCGCGGCGGCAGTCGATCCGGTTGTGGCGTTGAGGGACTCGTGAACGGCCGGGAAGCGGGAAGCGGGAAGCGGGAAGCGGGAGGCGGGATCAGGGAACAGGGAACACGGGATCGCTATGATCTCTGAACTCCGATTGGCCAGTCGAACCCTCGCGCGCTCGCGTGGCTTCGCCATTGCGGCTGTCGGTGTCCTCGCGCTCGGCATCGGCGCGGCGGCAACCGTGTTCAGTGTGGTCGACGCGATACTCATCCGGCCGCTGTCGTATCCAGCGGCCGACCGGTTGGCGGTCATCTACGCGACGCAGCCATCTCGCGGCGTGAGGCGTGGTGGCGCGTCGTTCCCCGACCTCAACGACTGGCGCGCCCAGCTTCCCGCGTTCGACGGCATCTTTGCGTACCTCGGCTCCAACGTGTCGCTCTCGGGAGCTGGCGAGGCCGAGCGCGTGCGAGCCGCGCTCGTGTCGGAGGACTTCTTCCACGTCATGGGCGCATCCCCCGCGTCAGGCCGATCGTTCCGCGGGGACGAGTGGAAGCCAGGTGGTCCGAAGGTCGCGATCCTGAGCGACGCGCTCTGGCGCAGGCGATTCGGCGCCGACCAGCGTATTCTCGGACGCACGGCAATCGTCGACGGCGCGAGCTACGAGATCGTGGGCGTGATGCCGCGCGGTTTCGATTTCCCCGACGTCGAGGTGTGGGCGCCGTTCACCTTCCCGCCTGACGTCGCGACGCGGGAGGAGCGCGCGCTGGGAGCCGTGGCCCGGCTCCGAGACGGAGCGTCGATGCGCGACGCGCAGGTGCAGCTCGACGCGTTCAACACCCGATTGGAACGCGCCTTTCCGGCCACGAACGCCGGCTGGCAGGCGAGGATCGTCTCGCTGCACGATGACCTCGCCGCGGACTTCCGCTCAGGGTTGTATCTGCTCGCTGCGACGGTCGTGCTCGTTTTGCTGATCACCTGCGCGAACGTCGCGAATCTCATGCTCGCCCGCACGAACGACCGGCGTCGAGAGCTGGCCGTGCGAATTGCGTTAGGCGGCAGCCGACGCCAGATCGCGCGCCAGACCCTGGCCGAGAGCGCGATCATCGCCACTGCGGGCGCCGGCCTCGGAATGCTCATCGCCCTCTGGGGCGCCCGACTCGTTCGGGTCGTGATTCCGGTCGAGATCCCGTCATGGATCCGTCTCAACGTGGGCCCGCGGACTGTTCTGTTTGCGTTAGGCGTTGCCGGGGCGCTGGCACTGGTCCTGAGCCTCGCGGCGAGCGCGCACATCACGGATCGATCGGTGGCTGACGCCCTTCGCGACGGTAGCCGCGCCGGGGCAGGCGCGCACCGCGCAAGATCGCGGCGCGCCCTCGTGGTCTCGGAGATCGCGGTGTCGCTCGCGCTGCTCGTCGGAGCGCTGCTCCTGACGCGCAGCTTTGCGCGGATGGCGCGTGCCGATCCCGGCTTCGACGCGACCGGCGTGCTGACGCTTCGCATCTCGCTGCCGGCCTCTCGCTACGCCAGCGACTCGTCCGTCGCGCGGTTCCACGAGGACGTCAACGCCGAACTGCGCGCGCTGCCGGGGGTCTCGTCGAGCGCGAGCGTCCTCATGGCGCCGTTGAGCGACGAAAACATCTTCACGGCCATTACGATCGAGGGACAACCTGCGCCACCCGGGCAGGCGATGCACGCACTCCGACAAGCCATCATGCCGGACTACTTCTCGGTGCTGCGGATTCCACTGGTCGCTGGCCGCGCGTTCACGGCGGCCGATGGCGCGTCGGCACCACCGGTCGCGATCGTCACCGAGGCACTTGTGCGCGACCGATGGCCGAACGAGAGCGCCGTGGGTCGACGGTTCAAGCTCGGGCAGGCGGACTCGAAGGAAGCGTGGATCACGGTGGTGGGCATAGCGCGCGACATCAAGCAGTTCGGCGTCCGCGAGGGCACCGCCGAAGGGATCTATCTGCCCATCGCCCAGTCGCCGCCGCGGACGGCAACGATCGTGCTTCGCGTAACGGGCGAGCCTACCGCGCTCGCGCCGTTGGCACGGAGGGTAATCCACGCACTGGACCCCGAGCTCGCGGTCTTCGGCGTGGAGTCATTGCCGCAGGTCCTCGCGCGATCGATCTGGCAACCGAGGCTGCAGGCGATCCTCGTGGGCACGTTCGCGGTCATTTCGCTGGTGCTCGCCGCCGTTGGCGTTTATAGCGTGGTCTCGTACGTGGTCGCCCAGCGGACGCGTGAGATCGGCGTACGCATGGCGCTCGGCGCTCAACAGTCGTCGGTGTTGCGGCTCGTCATCGCACAGGGCGTGCGCTTAACGCTCGCCGGCATCGCGCTCGGTCTCATCGGGTCGCTCGCGGCGGCGCGACTGCTCCAGGGACTGCTGTTCGGCGTTGGCGCGCGCGACCCCGTGACGTTCGCGGGGGTTCCGATTCTCCTGTTTCTCGTCACGGTGCTCGCGTGTTACCTGCCCGCGCGTCGAGCGGCGAGCGTCGACCCGGCGGTTGCGCTCCGCGCCGATCAGTAACGCTCATGCGAGCGCTTCGCTCCGACTCGTAACGTCTTTCCTCTTCGAACGAGATGTTGGTCAACGACATTCGCTTTGCAGTCCGTGCGCTCGCGCGCAGCCGCACGTTCAGCATCACGGCGCTCGCGACGCTGGCGCTCGGCATCAGTGTCAACACCGCGATCTTCAGCGTGATCGACTCGGTGCTGCTCACGCCGCCGCCATTCGCCCAGCCCGACCGGATCGTCACGATCGAAGGCCAGAACAAGGCGCACGGGCTCGAGGGTTCGAGCGTGGCGTACCCCGACGTGCTCGACTGGCGCGCCGACGCCCACGCCTTCGACGAGATCGCGATCTACCGTAGCCAGACGTTCAACGTCGCCGGCGACGACCGGGCCGAGCGCGCGAGTGGCGCGCGGGTGTCGGCGAACTACTTCCGGGTGTTCGGCGTCACGCCCCAGCTCGGGCGAACGTTCCTGCCGGAGGAGGAGGCGTTAGGCAGAGAGCGTGTGATCGTGCTGAGCGACGCATACTGGCGGCGCCGGTTCGCGGCGTCGTCGGCCATCATTGGGCAGCCGCTCCTGATCAACGGGTGGCAGTACACGGTCGTTGGTGTGATGCCGAAGGGGTTCGCGTACCCGCCGAATGCCGAGGCGTGGTCACCGTTCGTGGCCGACTCGCAGGCGATGCACCGGGGAAGTCGGTTCATTCGCGGCGTCGGCCGTCTGTCGGCACCCGCCACAGTTCAGCAAGGAGTGGCGGAGCTGAACGCGATCGCGACGCGACTCGAGCAGGCGTATCCGGGATCGAACACAGGATGGCGGGTGACGGCCCGCCCGATTCAGGAAGCCATGGAGGGCCGAGCACCGAAGATTCTGTACACGTTCCTCGGCGCGGTGGGATTCGTGCTGCTCATCGCCTGCGCGAACGTCGCGAATCTGCTCCTGGCCCGTGCGTCGGGTCGGGCGCGTGAGGTGGCAGTGCGTAAGGCACTCGGCGCATCGGGCTGGCGCCTGATGAGGCAGCTGCTTACCGAGAGTATCATCCTCGCGATGGGCGGCGCGACGCTCGGAGTCTTGCTGTCACTCTGGGAAGTGCGTCTCCTCAAATCGGTCGTGCCGATTCCGCTTCCGCCCTGGCTGTCGATCGAAGTGAGTGCGCGCGCGCTTGCGTTCACGGTATTGCTGGCGGTCGTGACTGGCGTGATCGCGGGCATCGTTCCCGCGCTCAAGTTGGCGCGCGGTGGCGTGCACGAGTCATTGGCAACCGGTGTTCGCGGCTCCGGTTCGATGCGACGGAGTCGGGCACAGCGGACTCTCGTCGTGGCCGAAGTCGCGCTCGCGGTCGTTCTACTCGCAGGCGCCGGGCTCCTGCTCACGAGCCTCGCTCGGCTGCAGGCGGTGTCACCGGGCTTCTCGGCCGACGGCGTGCTCCTCGCGCGCCTAACGCTGGCCGGTCCGCGATACCAGGACCGTGCGGCGATGGTGCGATTCTACGACAATGTGCTGAATCGGCTCCAAGAGACGCCGGGAGTGGAGGCCGCCGGGGCCGCCGGCGCGCTGCCGCTCACCGGATCCGCGAACACGTCGAGCTTTCGCATTCCTGGCCGACCCGAGCCTGCCGACGGTCAGGGGCCGACATCGCGGTGGGAGCGGGTGACGCCTGGCTACTTTCGCACGCTCGGGATTCCGCTCAAATCGGGGCGCGAGTTCGACGCTCGAGACAAAGCGGACGCACCGGCCGTTCTCGTGGTGACGGAGTTGTGGGCGCGAACGTTCTTCCCGGGCGAGCGGAACGTCGTTGGGAGGCTCGTCGGGCAAGGCGGATCCGACAAACAGTCGACGATCGTGGGCGTCGTGGGCGACGTACGGCACGACGGGCTCGACGAGCCGGTGCAGCCCACGATGTATTTCCCGTATGCTCAAATGCCGGACGGCGGCATGACGATGGTCGTTCGCTCGTCAGGCGACGCTGCGGCAATGACGAGCGCTGTGCGCGACGCGGTCCGCGCCGTGGACGCCACCATTCCTGTGTACGACGTGTCGACAATGCACGAGCAGGTGTCGCGCTCGATCCTGGCGCAGCGATTGAGTGGATCGATGATCGGTGTGTTCGCGCTCATGGCCCTCGTACTGGCGACGGTCGGGGTGTACGGATTGATCGCGTACTCGGTGGCTGAGCGCAGGCACGAGATCGGGATTCGGCTCGCGCTCGGGGCACGGGGGCAGGATGTACGCCGCCTGGTGGTTGGTCAGGGCGTGCGGTTGACGCTGGCCGGCGTGGCGATCGGACTTGTCGGCGCGATCCTGGTCGGCCGAGGTATTCGAAGCATGCTGTATGGCGTTACGGCCATACATGTCCCGACGCTCCTGATCGTCTCCGCGGTCCTACTGATCGTGGCCGTGCTGGCAAGCTGGATTCCGGCGCGTCGCGCGGCACGCACTGACTTGCTTGGAGCATTGCGCGGGGAGTAATCGGGACTGGGGGCTGGGGACTCGGCTACTCAGACCGTTTACCTCACCGTCTGTTTGGAAGCGCGGTAAAGCGCGCGAAGGAGCTTCGTTAGCATCCTGCCGATCGAGCTGATTAGCCTGAACGCCTTGGCGCATTCTTCCTCGCTGAGACGCTTGTAGCGAATCGCCACGTAAAGAATGGATTCCACCTCGAGCAGTGACCCACGCGCCATCGACACGTGATGCGCGTACTCGAGACGGTGTACGCGCCCGTTGCCCTCCGCGATATTCGATGGCGCGGATAGGGCGGCGCTACAGATCTGGTTTGCCATGGCGAACCGACGGCAGCGGATCGGTTTCTCCGCTAGCTCATCGACCGTTGCAGGCAGTTCACGCCAAGGTTCCAGACGTCGAGATCCTTGTAGCTGTGCAGAGTCATGTCGCGTACCGTAGTTGATCGTCCGGACGCGAGGTAAACTGCTTCCGGGCTTTCGCCGACTCGCCATCGCCATTCTTCAGGTAGGCACAAACCTTTGCAACGATGCCGAGTCCCGAGTCCCCAGTCCCCAGTCCCCAAATCCTCATTGCCGACGACCAACCGGCCGTGCTCGATGCACTCCGACTCCTTCTGAAGGAAGAAGGCTGGCGTGTCGTCTCGGCATCGCGACCCGTCGAGATCCTGAAGGCTGTCGAGGCACACACGCTCGACGCGGTCGTCATGGATCTCAACTACGCGCGCGACACGACGTCGGGGAAGGAAGGGCTCGACGTTCTCGCGCGCGTGCGCGGGTTCGACGCGACGTTGCCGATCATCGTCATGACCGCGTACGGCAGCGTCCAGGGCGCCGTCGAGGCCATGCGCCGAGGGGCGGCGGATTACATCGAGAAGCCGTGGGATGACGAGCGGCTCATCGCGATCCTGAGGACACAGATCGAGCTCTCCCAGGCGCGGCGAGCGAACGAGCGGCTCGCGACCCAGAACAAGCGCCTCGCGCCTAACGTGCCGACGCTCGTCGCGGGCTCGCGCGCGATGCAGCCGGTGCTCGAGTTGATCGACCGCGTTGCGGCGTCCGACGCGAACGTGCTCATCACCGGTGAGCACGGGACCGGTAAAGAAGTCGTCGCGCAGCGTCTGCATGCCGCGTCGCACCGCGCCTCGCGGCCGCTCATCACGGTGAACGCCGGCGGGCTCTCCGAAGGCGTCGCCGAGAGCGAGCTGTTCGGTCACATGAAGGGCGCGTTCACCGACGCGAAGACCGATCGCGTCGGCTGCTTCGAGCTCGCCGACGGCGGCACCCTGTTTCTCGACGAGATCGCGAACATGGCGGCCAAGCTCCAATCGAAGCTCCTCCGCGTGCTGCAAACGGGCGAGTTCCAGCGCGTGGGGTCGTCGCGCACCCTGCGCGCGGACGTGCGCGTGCTGGCCGCGACCAACGCGGACATCAACGCCGAGATCGCGGCCGGCCGCTTTCGCGAAGACCTGTTATACCGACTGAACACCGTGGAGATTCGCCTTCCGCCGCTCCGGGACCGGCGAGAAGACATCCCTCGTCTGGCCGCTCACTTCCTCGGGGAATACTCGGCACGCTACCGCAAGTCGCTCCACGGGTTCGATGACGACGCCACCGCAGCCATGCACGCGCACGGCTGGCCGGGCAACGTGCGCGAGCTGCAACATGCGGTCGAGCGCGCGGTGCTCATGGCCCGCACGGGCTCCATCACGAGCGGCGACCTCGGCCTCCGAGCGGGCGCACCCGGGAGCGCGGCCGACCTCTCGGGCATGACGATGGATGACGCCGAGAAGTACATCATCCAGCAGGCGCTGGCGCGACATGGCGGCAACGTCGTGCAGGCGGCTGAGGCGTTAGGCATGAGCCGGAGCGCGCTGTACCGGCGGATACAGCAGCATGGGCTCTGAATCGAGGACGGGGGACCGACGACCGGGGACTGGAGACTCGGGACTGGGGACTCGGCGTGGGCCGCGATCGTCTCGGGTCCGGCTCCCTGTAGAGTCTCGTGTGCCGCTCGTCGTTCTTCTCGGCGGGTTGCCGGGCGTCATCGTGTCACTCGTGTGGCTCTGGACGGGCGACCACGGGATCGAGGTTCGGTGGACGCTGACCGTCGTCGTGTTAGGCGCATGGTTGACGGCTGCGGCCATCGCGCGCGAGCGGGTCATCCGGCCGATTCAGACGCTCGCCAACCTGCTTTCGGGGCTCCGTGAAGGCGACTACTCGGTTCGCGGCGCCGGTGCCAACGAGGACGACGCCCTAGGTATCGCCATCACCGAGATCAACGCGTTAGGCAACACGCTCCAGGCGCAGCGACTGGGCGCGCTGGAAGCGACGGCGCTCCTCCGGACGGTGATCGCCGAGATCGACGCGGCGATCTTCGCGTTCGATAGCGAGGGGAAACTCCGGCTCGTCAACCGCGAGGGCGGACGGCTGCTCGGCCAGCCGATCGAACGCCTGTTGGGTCGTGGGGCAGACACGTTAGGCCTGGACATCTACCTGCGCGACGACGCACCGCGTACCCTCGACCTCTCACGCGACGGCCGGATAGCGCGGTGGGAGGTGAGGCGCCGCGAGTTTCGGCAGGATGGGCTTCCCCATCAACTGCTCGTGCTCACCGATGTGAGTCACGTGCTGCGCGAAGAGGAGCGCCAGGCGTGGCAGCGCATCGTGCGCGTGCTGAGCCATGAGATCAACAACTCGCTCGCTCCCATCAAGTCCATCGCGCGCAGCCTGAACCGGGTGCTCAAGCGGGAACCCCGGGCGCCCGACTGGGAGCACGAGATGTCGCATGGGCTCGACGTGATCGAGGGGCGTTCGGGTTCGCTCAGTCGATTTCTCCAGGCGTACGCGCGGCTCGCCCAGCTCCCGAAGCCCGTGCGGCGGCCAGTGGATGTGGAAGCATGGGTACGGCGCGTCGTGGAGCTGGAAGAGCGGATGGCGGTCGCGCTCTGCCCTGGTCCACCAACGACGGTCCTCGCCGATCGCGATCAGCTCGACCAGCTGCTCATCAATATCGTGCGCAACGCGGTGGACGCTGCGTCCGACAGCGGCGGTGGCGTGCGCGTCTCCTGGATGAGCGATGAGTCGTCGGTGATCGTGTCCGTCGAGGACGAGGGTCCGGGCCTGAGCAACACGGCAAACCTCTTCGTGCCGTTCTTCACGACCAAGCCGGAGGGCACGGGGATTGGCCTCGCGCTCAGCCGACAGATCGCCGAAGCGCATGGTGGGACGCTCACGCTGGAGAACCGGGAGGACCGTCCCGGGGCCCGTGCCCGGCTACGGCTTCCGCTTCGGCAGAACGCTCAGGCCTAACGCGGCCGGAACGGCGGTCAGCCAGCCAACGTGGATCACGCCCCAGAGCCCGATCAGGATCGCCTCGGCGGCGTCGTGGCGGAGCGACGTAGGCCGCGAGGCCTCTGACCATTCGACGACGCGTCGCGCGATGCCATCGGCGATGCGCTTCGCCTGCTCGCCCGAGCGCTGATCGCGGGCGAGCAGGAACATCGACCGCCACTCTTCCGCGCTGACGCGTCGTACGCGCGACCCGTGTCGCTCGGACGCCGTGGCCCAGTGCTCGGCGAGCGGGCCGCCGCCCTCCAGCACGACATAGCTGGGATCGAAGGCCTCGTGCAGCAGCGCGGGTATCGCGCGCTTGAGACGCGAGGCCGCACCGAAGTTCCGCGAGCGGTACCAGATGAGGCGACCATCATCGCGGTAGACGGCAAGCCCGGTGCGGACGCCAACATCAACGGCGAGGAGCGACGGCATCTGCCCCTTGATCGTCGGCGAAGCGGTCAGGCGAGATGCCGTTGCTCGCCCACGGCGTATGCCTCACGCATCCACGCGACGAACGTTCCGTCCACCTCGTTAGGGTGCTCGAGGCGAAACGCGTGCAGGTGATTTCTTGGCGAGAACGTCTCGATCTTCCGAAATCGAGGATGCTCCAGACGTCGCGCCAGAACGACGTGACCGTCGAGCCACCGTTTGCGTGGGGTGACCTGCGCGAACGACATGCGAACCTGGAAGGCGATGCGCGTTTTCTCCGGGAGGATGATGACCGGCCCGATGGAGCGAACGGCGGTCGCCACGAGATCGTAGAGCTCCCGCACGACTGGCTCGCATCCGGCGAAGTGGTGGTCGAGGTCGTGCAACGCGCCGCAGGTGTGCGTCTGATTCCGGTTCGCGAACCGGCGCCCGCACTTTGGGCAGCGCCACAGCGACTCGTCAGGCATCGTCGAACCCCCAGAGTCTTGGCGACGCGAGCTCGACACAGTTGCCGGCCGGGTCGCGGACGTACAGCGATCGGCCTCCGCGCGGCCACGCGACCTCCGATTCGATGGCGACGCCGTCGCCTTCGAGGCGCGTGCGCCACGCCGGAATGTCCGCGTCGGGGACGGCGAACGCCACGTGCCCGGGACCGATGGCGCCATGCGCCGGGACGATCGCGCCGCCAACGAGCGACGGCTCGCCACTGGTGCGCTCCGGATTGAAGACGAGAAACATCCCGGATCCGCATCGAAAGAAGACATGCCTCCCAGGCATGCTCGAGTATCGCTCCAGGCCGAGCACGTCGACATAGAACCGCTCGGCGGCGTCGAGGTCGGTGGCGTAGAGGCAGGCTTCGAGAACTCGAGAGATCATTGAAACGGGGTGTTCGTCATTTCGAGCGTAGCTATGTCAGCCCGAGCGAAGCGAGGGATCTTCAGGTTCCCGACAGAGGGCCTCGATCGGGACGATGAGGATCCCTCGCCTGACGGCTCGGGATGACACGCGCTCACAGCATTCTCACATCGTTCGGATGAGCCGGGCTGGGCAATCCCGACTAGATTGGGCCCATGTTTTCGACGACGTTTTTGCTGCTCCAGATGGCCGCCGCGCAGGGCGCTGCACTACCGGCCCAATCATACGACGGCACGGGCCGTCCCGCTGTTCGCATTCCGAGAATCGCCAGTCCCGCCGTCACGGTCGATGGGTCGTTGAGTGAGCCCGCCTGGGCGCAAGCGGCGCGACTGACAGGGTTCCATCAATACCAACCCGTCGACGGCCGCCCCGCCGAGGAGCGCACCGAGGCGCGCGTCCTTTATTCGCCAGATGCGATTTATTTCGGGGTCATCGCCAGCGCGAAGAACCCGGCGTCCATCCGTGCCACGGTCGCCGATCGCGACAACCTCGGCAACGAAGACCGGATCACGATCTACCTCGACACGTTCAACGATCATCGCCGAGCGTTCTTCTTCGTTGTGAACCCGTTAGGCTCGCAGGGGGACGGCATGCGCACGGAGGGCGCGGCGAGCGCAGGCAACATCTTCGGCGGGAACATCGACTGGAACCCTGATTTCCGCTTCGAGTCCAAGGGGCAGCTCACCGACAGCGGGTACGTCGTCGAGCTCCGCATTCCGTTCAAGAGCCTGCGCTTTCCGTCGAGCGATCCGCAGACGTGGGGCATCAACGTCGTGCGGAACGTGCAGGCGACGGGCTTCGAGGACACGTGGACCGACGCGCGAAGGGCGACGGCGAGCTTCCTGAGCGAGGCGGGTTCGCTGACGGGCATCGGGAACATCGAGCGCGGCATCACGACCGAGGTGCAGCCGTTCGTGACGGCGCAGTTGACTGGCACGCGGACGCCGACGGGTGGCTTCGATCACGACGACGTGAACCCCGACGCGGGCGTCAACCTCAAGGTCGCGTTCCCGTCGGTGACACTCGACGCGACGGTGAAGCCCGACTTCTCGCAGGTGGAGTCGGACGCCGGGCTCGTGACGGTGAACGAGCGGTTCGCGCTCTTTTTCGCGGAGAAGCGGCCGTTCTTCCTCGAGGGGATCGAGCTGTTCAACACGCCGAACCAGCTCGTCTACACGCGGCAGATCGCATCGCCAGTCGCGGGGGCGAAGGTGACGGGGAAGCTCGGCCCGATCAGCATCGCCTATCTCTCCGCGCTCAATGACACGCCGTGTCCGACGGTCATCGGCGACGCTCCCGACTTCGAGCCGACTTGCGACAAGGCGCTGTTCAACGTCGCGCGGCTGCGTCGCGACTTCGGCGGAAACTCGACGATCGCGCTCACGATGACCGACCGTCGGGCGGGCGACACGACCAATACGGTGATCGCGAGCGACCTGCGCTATGTGTTCGGCCGCATGTACTACTTCGAGGCGCAGGCCGGCGGCTCGTACACGAAGGATCCGCTGCGGTTAGGCGCGTCGGACGCGAAGACGTCGCCGGTGTGGAAGACGGAGCTCGATCGCACCGGACGTCTCTGGGGATTCAACTATCTCTTCAGCGGCCTGGGCGAGGACTTCATCAGCCGTGCCGGGTTCGTGCCACGCACTGGGATCGTCACGTTCCACGGCTTCAACCGATTCTCGTATTACGGCAAGCCAGGTGCGCGGCTCGAGAACATCACGTTCTTCTTCGGACCGACACGCATCTGGCAGTACGACAACTTCTCGTTGCCCGACGCGTACGAGGGCCAGGAATCGGGCAACGCGATGTTCCGGCTGCGCGGCGGGTGGAACGCCTCGCTCAACGGCTCGCGCAACTTCTTCACCTTCGACGAAGGGTCGTACAACGGGCTATACGTCGGCGGGCCGGGCGGGCTCCAGCCGTACGTCCCGCCGGACGATCAGCTCTCCGGCCTGATGAACGTGTCGATGACGGTGACGACGCCGACGTTCCGCCGGTTCAACGCTTTGGTGAGCGTTGCGCGCAACGAGGTTGCGATCTTCGCGGAGGGGTCCGAGGGGCGTGAGCTGAGGACGACGGGAAGCCTAACGATGCGCCCGACGAAGAGTGTGCGCAGCGAGGCGAGCTTACAACTGTCGCAGATCGACCGCGCCTTCGACGGGTCGGAGTATGCGCGGACGGTGATCCCACGGCTCAAGGTCGAATACCAGCCCACGCGCGCGCTGTTCTTTCGCGTCGTGAGTCAGTACCAGGCGCAGCGAACGAGCGGGCTCCGAACGCCGACGGGCGAGCAGATCTTTCGCCAGGATGGGTCGCCCGTTTCGGGCGGTGATTTCGGAACGTTGCAGACGGACTGGCTAGTGTCGTACGAGCCGACCCCCGGGACCGTGGCGTTCTTCGGGTACGGCGACACGCGGGACGCACTGGACTCATCGAAGCTCTCCGATCTCGAGCGAAGGCGCGACGGGTTCTTCGTGAAGATCGCGTATCAGTGGAGGCGGTGAGCCGCGGCCGCCACGCATGCCGCGGGCGGCTGCTGTACGGCCGCCGGAGACGCGGGCGCCGACGCGCGGCCTAACGCTGCTCCGCCCAGCGCTCCGAGCCCCACGTAGGCCAGGTCGATCACGAAGGCCAGACGGAAGGAGAACTGCGTCAGCTCTCCTCCCAGTTGGCGGCGCCCCGTGAGCCGGACGCCGCCAGCGGCACGCGGCGTGTGAACGATCGGGGCGACAAGGCGGCGAGCACGAACGGCGAGCTCAATGAAGCGGCCAGGCATGGTGACCTCGAGTGCAGCGGTGACTCTGGAATGCTTTCCCCTCTGTCTCGAATGACACCGGAGTGTTACCGCCAACGCCGGCTGGCTGCCTAACGCCTCAATGCACCCGCTGTTCTCCGTGCGTACACCAGCGCAGCAGCACCGTACCTAACACGAGTGACGGGTCGCGCGGGATCACGATCGGCGGGTAGTCCGGGTTGAGCGATGCGAGCTCCACGCGCGAGCCCGCGACACCGCCCACGCGCTTCACCACGTAGCCACCGTCGGGCACGCGGGCCACCACCACCGAATCTGGCACGATCTCGTCGCTCAGCTTCACGAGGATCGTGTCGCCGTCGTGCAGCAGCGGGATCATGCTGTCGCCCGTCACGCGTAGCGCGACGTACTTCCCATCCGGCGCGCTCTCCGGGAGCGGGATCCACCGGTCGCAGGGCTCATCCCAGAGCTCGCGCCCCACGCCGGCCGCGACCGACAGCGCCATGGCCGGCGCGTGCCGAACGCGAGCAGCCGCGGCCACCACCTGGGCGAGCGTCCCCTCCTCCCAGGCGGGGGCCATCTCCGGCTCAGCCGCCACCTCTCGCACCCGCGAGCGCTCCGCTGCGCGCCGGGCGACCACGTCGCGCACGAAACGATCGGCGGTGGCCTCGAGCCGCTGCCGCTCCGCGAGCGACAGCGTCGCTCTCGCCTCGCGCGCGTACCACTCGATGAACCCCGTCTCGGTCGGATCGAGTGGATCGAGCCGCCGCATCGCGCGGTCGCCGGCGATGCGCACGAGCAGATCCTTCGTTCGCTCCAGTCCCGCGCGCTCTCCGGCGCTCAGGGATTCGTCGTCGTATCTCACTGGTCCTCCCCTTCATTTCGTTCGTTTCGTTCATTCCGTGACGCGCGGCCCGCACCGCGCCGGTTCCGTTCCGGTTCCAGGGCGTCCCGCGAGCCCTCGACGGCTCTGCGTGCGCGCTCCGACAGACCGCTCCGGCGAAAGAACTCGTACAGCTCCTGGCGCTCGCCGGGACGCCACGGGCCCGAGTCGCGGAGCGCGACCTCGATGAGTCGCTCGCGAAGGCGCAGTACGCGCACCCGCGCCGCGTTATGCGTGATACCCAGCCACTCGCCGATGAGGCGCTGCGGGATGGACGCGCTCACCCAGCGGAGGATCTGACGTTCCTCGTCGGTGATGCCTGCTTCGATCACGCGCGAGAGTCGCTCGAGCACCGGTGAGAGCGGCGGCGCCTCGGCTGCCGGCCCGGCACTCGCGCGGATCGAGGCCTCGGAGACCACCTCGCGCACGACGCGCTCGCCGTCGCCGAGCGACGCCGCGGCGGTTCCGGTGGCGGCGCGGCGCTTCGTCGCGCGGCGGTCGTTCGCGAGCCGATGCCGGAACATCGCGATGAGGTAGCCCGTGAGGTTCGCCGGAAAGGCGACCGCTGGTTGCATGAGATGAATGGCGGCATCGCTCAGGCAGTCCGTGACGACGTCGTCACGGAGCGCGATCTGCACGT
Organism: Gemmatimonadota bacterium; assembly: GCA_046725585.1. GTDB lineage: Bacteria > Gemmatimonadota > Gemmatimonadetes > Gemmatimonadales > Gemmatimonadaceae > JAJKIV01. Next base: position 23,265 of record JBKOYV010000160.1, read on the forward strand.
GGGCCTGCCGAGCGAGCTTGTAGAGCGCAGGACTGAAACGCCGGTAGAACTCGCGAATGGCGAGCGCCTCGTCGTGTCGCATCCGGTGCAGCAACTCCTGATCGCTCCACGACTCGGCGCTCGCCTCATCCGCTCGTCTCTCGATTCGCATCGCTCCCGCACCGGCCCTGTAGTCCGACCTTCAGTCATCCTGAGGCGTCCGGCCGAAGGATTCTCATTGTCCCGGCAGAGAGCCCTCGCTCGGGACGACGAACATCCTTCGCTTTGCTCAGGATGACATGCCTTCGTGTCCTCCTCTGTTAACTGACACCGGAGTGTTACAGCCTGAGACGCAGGGCATGACGCGACGCGGTCCACGAGCGGAGCATGCGTTCAACCCGGTGAACAGTCGCCTCGCTCACCGTTGGCCGCATGAGCGTTTCACGCAGTCGGCGCGCAGGACACGGGGTCAGGCCGGCGCGCTGCGCCACCGCGAGCAGGTCGAGCGCATCCATCAAGCGGTCGGCGTTGCGCTGGAGGGCGATACTCCCTGGCGGGGGAGACGTTAGGCGACGAGGTGACGCCTCCGCCACGCGCAGGGGGCGCTCGCGATTCGCTTTGAGCATCTCCTCGCGACTCGGCCGCTGCATCGACGCCGTGAGGCCGAGGTTCGCGAGCGCTCGGCCGATGGCCGAGGTCTCGGTGTTCTCGAGGCAGGCGACGGTGTTGACGTCGCCGTCGCCGATGCGCTCGGATGCGAGGCCCGTTGCCGACGGGCGCTGCTCGTCGACGGACCGAAACACGAACGCCTGCACCGTGATGTCGTGCTCGGTCCGCGAGATGAGCCGGGTGATGATGCGACCGGTCGGGAAGCGTGCGTAGAACAGGATGATCCGATCCGCGACCGGCGCGTACTCCCCGACATCGAACAGCAGCTCGTGTTTCGGCACTGGTCCTCCCGTCGCTGGCGCCGGCGCGACCGGCGACGGCGGGAGGCATACAATAAGCCGAACAAACACCGAAAACAAGACCCGCGCACGGGTCAGTCGCGGGAGTGCTTAATGGTTGGCAGTCAACGCGTTACATGCCCGGAACACGAGATCGCTGACATGCACCTCGGGATCAGCCCGGAACCGCATCGGCAACGAGCCCTGCCCAATCCCCCGGCTCACGAGCAGGATCCGCTCTCCCGGCTTCCCAAGCTCGAACAGCCCGCCGTACAGGTAGCGCTGACTGAGCGGCCCCTTGGCGCCGATGAGCGACTTCCCGCCCGGAAGTACGAACTGCCCGCCGTGCACGTGCCCAGTAAACGCCACTGCGAATGGCTCGCCGCCTAACGCGGTCAACCCGTCGGGCGAATGCATGAGGATCAACCGTAATCCTTCCGCGCCCGCGAGCGCGCGCTGGCCGTGCGGCGTCCCCTGTTCGGTGTTGTCGAGCCCACAGACACAGAGCTGGTCGTACGGCGTAGCGAGACGAACGTTCTCGTTCACCAGCGTCCGCACCCCGATCGTGGCGAGCCGCTTCACCAGGTAGGCGTCATCGACGATGAGATCGTGGTTGCCGAGCACGGCCAGCTTGCCGAGCGGCGCGTCGACGCTCGCGATCGCGTCGAGCACGGCACCGTCCACGTGGCGCGCGTGGAACGAGACGAAGTCGCCGCCTAACAGCAGCAGCTGCGGCTTCGCCTCGGCCAACAACCGGAAGGCGCGCCGGATCGTGGCCGGATGCGTCCCGGGGCCGCCGTGGAGGTCCGACGCAAAGGCAATGCGGAGCGGCGGAATGGGTGCGCCATCGTTCGCGATCGTGAACTGATGCGTCGCCAGGTGAAGCCGTCCTTGGAGCCCGAGCGGCCTCGCGAGCCACGACGGCCAGCCGCCGGTGTACACGAGGTCGTACAGTCGCTCCATCCGCCGCTTGCGCGCCGAGAGGCGCAGCGCGCGGCCGAATCGTCTCGGGCCCGGCTCGTCGGTCACGCGATGAGCGGGCCGTCGTCGGTCGGCAGGAACGTCCGCCGAATAAACTCGCGCGCGGGCACCCGTCGGTCATCCAGGGCGCGAAAGACCGGGTCCGGGTCGTACGGCGCGCTCCGGAACGACACCGCCCAGTTCCCGCCCGGTTCGACATCGACGATCAGGAATCGGGCGACAGGATCGCGCGAGCAGCCGAGCGAACCAGGGTTCATGAAGTGCGTGCGTCCGCCAGTCACGTTCCACGGGCGATGGTCGTGGCCGAAAAACACGAGGGTGGACGTCGGCAACTGAAACAGCGATGACACCGAGTCCGGCGACAGGAGCTGTGGGGATTGGAACCCACCCGCGTCACTGAGCGGGTAGTGCAGGAAATCCAGACGGAGCCCCTCGATGCGGAGGGTCGATGCATACGGCCACGCAGCCACGACCTCCTTCAACCCCGGGTCGAGCTGCCCGTGGACCCAGCGCTGATGCTCGCGCTCGTCCGGCGGCATCGACGACACCGACTCGTCAGGCAGGCCGAACGCGAACCACGCATCATGATTTCCCATGAGGAGATGCGTCGACCGTCGTGACAGCAGCCGGTCGAGACACTCCGCGGGAAACGGGCCGATGCCGATCGCGTCGCCGGTGTGGTACGTCGCGTCAACCCCGAGCCGGTCGATCTGGGCGAGCGCGGCGTCCAGCGCAGGCAGGTTCGCGTGCACGTCGGTGAAGACGGCGATGCGCGCGGTCGTGGCGCCCGGGCGGGGAGGCATGGGGAGAGTCTACCTGCCTCGCCGCCGCTGGCGCGACGACACGCGTCACGTCTCGCGCAGGGAGGGCTTTCTGGGCGCCGCGCCCGGCTTCGGCGCCGCCGGCGTGCTCTGTTGGGGGATCACGCGCTTCGCCGAATCGGCCTTCGCGGAATCCGCTCGCGCCTTCGCGACCGAGTCGGCACGCGCCTTCACGCGCGCGGAATCGGCAGCGGTGCGCGGCGGCTCCTCGAACTCCTCCTTCGGGATCCGGAACGCCTTCGCGACCGCCGGGTCGCCCTCGATGCCCATCACGCGCTTCGCCGTGTAGTCGCCCACCATCGGGCCGAACTTGAATCCCTCGGCCGACCCGCCACCGGCGATCCAGACGTTCGACCACTCGGGGTGGGTGTCGATGTAGAAGTTGCGCGTGACGGAGAGCTCGTAGTGGCAGGAGCGTGTCTCGAGCAGCGGCGCGTCGATCAGCAATGGGAACCGGTCGATGAGGAACTGGCGCGGGCGCGAGAAGTTGCTCGGGTCGATCCAGCGCTGGCTCGTGTCGGGGTCCGTCTGCGTGCCGCCGCCCACGCGCACGCGGAAGCCGCGGGCATCGTTAGGCAGCGCCGGCCACCCGGTGATGCCGGGAAAGTTGAAGCTCGGCAGGTTCGGCGCGATCCACCGGTTATCACCGACGGGAGTGCCGTAGTAGTAGACGTTCCCCATCGGCGTGCGGAGCCGAGTGCGGAGGAACTCGGGGAAGAGCTTCCAGAGCCACGGCCCGCAGGCGAAGACGAACTTCTCCGCCCGGAGCGTCTCTCCGCTCGAGAGCGCGATGTCCTGCAGTCGATTGCCATTGGCGAGCGACGGCAGCGCCCGCGCGACGACCATCTTTCCGCCGTTATGCTGGAACGACTCGGCCACCCGCTCGCACGAGCGGCGTGCGCGCACGACGCCCGCCTGCGGCTCGTACATGATGACGCCGATCTCCTTGAGGTCGATCACCGGGTACTGCGAGCGGACATCGTTAGGTGTCAGGACCTCGTACTTCACGCCGACGGTGTCCCAGTTCTTCCGCGTGTCCTTCATGTAGGGCTCCCAGTCCTTGCGGAAGATCAGGTCACCCGTGGTGAAGAAGACGCGCTCCTGGGTCGTGCGGCTGAACTCCTCGTCCCACTCCTTCCAGCGCTGGATGGCCTGCGACGCCCAGCGCGCCCAGAGCACGCCGTGCGGACGGTCGCCGTAGGACGTGCGGACGCCGCGCGTCTCCTCCCCTGACGTGGACCGCGAATTTCCAGGGCCCCACGTGTCCACGAGCGTGACGCGCGCGCCCATCTTCCGCAGGTGATAGGCAGTCCATCCGCCGAACGCGCCGGCGCCGATGACCGCGATGTCGGGAGACTTCTGCCCTATGACCGCCGGCGCGCGACGCGGCGTGGGTTGCTGCTGCTGGGCGATCGCCTTTGCCCCTGAAGCGGCGGCAACGAGCAATCCCGTCTGGACGCCGGCAACCTTGAGAAAACGCCGCCGGTCGAGGGTGGTGTTATGGTCGTCGTCCTTCTTCACGCGGAGAGAGGCGAGAGTTGGCGACTATCGCGTCGCCGTGGCTGGAATGTGAGCGTGCGGGTGGTACATCGGCCGAAGGGCCGTCTGCTTGTTCGGCTTCGCGTCGATTCTGAGACGCCGCATGGCCTCCGGATCGTTCGACAGGGAGTCGGTGCCCGCCGGGATGCCGTTGGTCTTCAGGATGTACGCAACGATGTCCTTGTACTGTTGAGCCGACAGCCCGCCGGGGTTGTCGTCAGGCATCGTGGTCTTGATCTGGTCGAAGAGGTCGAACACAGTGCGGCCGACCCAGTTCTTCGTGAACGCGTCGCCGGCGTACTTCTCGGTGCCGTGACAGGAGCTGCAGTTGGTCTGGTGCTCCGTGTCTCCGCGCGTGGCCTGCTCCTCGGTGTAGACGCCCTGCCACACGGATTTGCCGGCGGTAGAGTCGGTGCTCTGGGCGCGGGCGGTGCCAGCAAGGAGGAACGGAAGGGTGAACAGGAAAAGACGACGCATACGGGCCAGGTGAGAAAACGTCAATGTCATCCCGGGCAGATTTTGTCATGCCGAGCCGCCATCCCTATACCGCCCGCTTCGCGGGCCCCCGCGCTCGGGATGACAAGCGAGGGATGACACCATCCGGGCCGGGACGATGAAGATCCTTCGCTGCGCTCAGGATGACAACCTCCCGGATCCTTGTCATCACGACGGCGGCCCCTATCAGGACCCATTGGACTCCGCCTCCGCCTCCCGCTTCCCTCTGATCAGGCGGATTCGTCCGGGGCGCCGCCCGTGCGAGCAACCTGATCCACCCTGATCTTGCTCGCGTCGAAGCGCGTCGCCGACCCGATCATCTTGTCGATCGTCTCATCGAAGTCCGCGGTCGGCTTTCGCTGGAACCGCAGCGGGTTGATGCGCGCGACCACGAACGCCTTGAGGTACGGGCTCTCGAAGCCGCGTTGCTTGAGGTTCGCGACCGCTGCGTTCACCGCCTCGTTGAGCTCCAGCAGCTTGTTCGCCCGCTCGCGTCGCGTCTCGATCGCCTTCGGCAGCCTGGAGCCGAGGAACTTGTCGCAGCGCTTGAGGACGGGGTGGAAGGCGCCGCCAGCGAACCGGCCGTTCTGCTGATAGCAGAACCCGAGCGTCACGAGGCCGGCCTCCTCGAACTCGGTGGCGAACTCGCGCTCCGGGCGCTCGTCGAGCGCGGCGAGCGCCTCGGCCAGGCGCGCCACCTCGAGCGAGCGCTCGCGGAGGTTGTGCGCCTTCTCCGTATTGAGGAGCAGGATGCGATGGGCAACTTCGACCTCGGGAACCACGAGCGCCACGATGGACTTCGCGCCGAGTTGCTTCATCGCGCCGAGCCGGTGGTACCCGTTAGGCGACCAGTATTTGCCGTCGCCCGCCGGTACGGCGATGACGGGATCGAGGAAGCGATCCAGCTTGTCGATCGCCACCGCGAGGCGTTCGACGTGCGACTCCGAGAGATCGCGCTGGAAGGGCGTGGGCTCGACGCGGTCAATGGGAAGAGAGGCGAGGATCTGCCAGTGTCCGCCGAGTGGATCGCGGTAGCTCGCGAGCGCAGAGCCGCCATCATCCTCGATGGTCCGCGCGAGCGTCATGACGCTGGTTGGCGCTGCGGCGCTGGCGAGGCGGCGGGCATCGAGCCCGCGCGAGGCGGGTTCGACCTCGGGTTTCTTCTTCTTTGCACGCGGCATTGTCCCCAACTCCCCGCTGGATGCTTTGGAACGAAAGCAGTACGCAGAGAACCGGTGGCGCAAGGCGAGCGCCACCGGTCGGTCCCGGCCGCGACCGCGCGTCAGTCGTGTGAAGCGAAGCGACTCGTGGCTCGATGCCGAGTGATGCTGACACCCGGGACGACTATGTAGCTGGTCGAGCGCACGCCGAGCGCGGACCTGTCGTGATAGACGCCGAGCTCGGGGCTCACGTCCACGTCGGCGAACCGGAGGCGCATCCCGACGTAACCACCAGCCGTTGGCGTGTCGCGGACGGCGGATCGCGATAGCGGAAAGACCTGCATGACGCGAAGCCCGCCATAGGGCGTCACGATCCCTCCGCCGCGGCCGGAAGCCATGAGCGTCAGCTCGGTCTCGGCGTGCTCGCCCCAGTTCACGAATCCCCCGCCGGCCATGACCGATATCGCGGCGCTCTCCGGTGCCGACGTGCCAGCGAGGCGCCGCTTGTAGGTGAAGACGGCACCGCTGTACGCCGGAATGCGAAAGCCGAGATCGGACTTGTCGTCGAGGCCGTAGCGCATCTCGAGGTCGGTACCGCGCATGGGGCTCGCGATCGAATCGCCAGAGAGGTCGATGGCGTCGGGGATGTAGTACACGATCGCGCTTCGGGTGGACTGGCCCTGGGGAATGGTGTGCGCCGTGGACCCGACAGTGTACGGCAGGCACCCTGTCGTGAGCGCGAGCGTGAGCGCGGCGGCGGTGAGGTAACGCGGAGCCATCGGTTCTCCGTGAAGTGTCGAGAACCAGAGTAGGCCGTCTGGCATTGCGTCGGCATACGTCGGTCGACGTAGGAATCAGGCGGCACGATCGCGCTGGCTGCCTGCTGCGTGCAGCTGCTGGCTGGTAGCCGACGGCCGGCGCGCTACTGCCGCGGGCTTCGAGCTGCTGCCAATACCCCAACGAGCCCGGTCAGGACGCCAGTCATCCCGAGCCGTCAGGCGAGGGATCCTCATCGTCCCGACGGAGAGCCCTCGATCGTGAGCCTGAGGATCCCTCGCTTCGCTCGGGATGACACGACGGCTCGAGATGACACGCGGCTCGTTGCGCTAATAGCAGCAGCTCGCAGCACGCGGCAGCAGCGCGAAGCCGTCGGCTACCAGCGGGCAGCTGGCAGCTGAACCCACGCAACCTTGATGACGAATCCTGTGTCTGTAGCATATGTGGTATAACCATACATGGCTTAGGCAATGCTGGATCGCGAACTCAAGAAGGGCAGCGCGGAGCTTCTCATCCTCTCGCTCGTCGAACACGAGCCGCGACACGGCTACGAGCTGAGCAAGCTCATCGACTCGCGGTCGAAGGGCGCGATTCGGTTCCACGTCGCGTCGCTCTACCCGCTGCTCTACCGGTTGGAGAAGCGCGGCTGGATCGAGGGGCGCTGGGTCGAGAAGGCCGGCCAGCGCCGGCGACGCTACTACCGCCTCACCGCGGAGGGACGTCGCGTGCTCGCGGCGCAGCGCCGGAATTGGCGGGAGTTTGTCCAGGCCATTGCCAGGATCACGGGGGTGCAGAATGCATGACGCATCGAGCGACGCCGAACGACAAGACTGGCGAGCCGAGATCGCCCGCCGCCTGACGAGCCTTCGCCTCGCACCGGAAGAGGAAGTCGATCTCGCTGACGAGCTTTCCCAGCACCTCGAGGACCGCTTCCGCGAGCTTCGCCTCCGCGGCGCGAGCGAGGCGGAGGCAAGGCGAGTTGTCCTCGAGGAGCTGGACCGCGAAGACGGGCTGGCGTCGAAGCTCCGCGACGTCGTGCATCGCGGAACACCCTCCACGCCGCTCGGCACACGGGGACGCGGTGGGCTGGCCGGGCAGATCGCGCAGGACGTCCGCTACGCGATACGGGCCATGCGGCGGTCGCCGGGGTTCACCGCAGTCGTCGTGCTCACGCTGGCGTTAGGCATCGGGGCCGCCACCACGATCTTCAGCGTCGTGAACGGCGTTCTGCTGACGCCATTGCCGTACCGGGATCAGCGCCAGCTGGTCGTGTTCTACGGTACGGCACCCGAGAAGCAACTTCCCTACGTTGAATTCCCGGCGGGGCTATTCGTAGCAATTCGAGAAAAAAGCCACGCCTTCACCAACATGGCGGCCTATGAGCCAGCCGGGTTCACAGTCACCGGGACAGGCGATCCTGTTCGTATCGACGCGGCGAGTGTCTCGCTCGATTTCTTCCGCGTGTTCGGAACGCCGCCGCTCATGGGCCGGACGTTCGTCGCCGCAGAAGATACGCCCGACCAAAGCCGTGTGAGTGTGATCAGCTATGGGCTCTGGCAACGGATGTTCGGAGGCGACTCGAGCATCCTCGGGCGCGTGATCAAGCTCAATGGCAATCCCTCCACCATCGTCGGCGTGATGCCACGCGAGTTCACAATGCCCGATCGCGCCGAGCTGTGGGTGCCGCTGCGGCTCGATCCGGCGGAATTCCATTGCTGGTGTTACGCGATGTTGGGGCGCATGAAGCCGGGCATCACCGATGATGGCGCCAGGCGTGACCTGATCACGACGGTCGACGCGTTCGCGCTGTCGCGTCCCGACGTCTTCCCCGACGCGAAGCCCGACGATCACGCGAAGATCGTCGTCATGCCTCTCGTGAAGCGGATCGCCGGCGACATACGCACGCCACTGCTCGTGCTCATCTCGGCCGTTGGCGTAGTGCTGCTCATTGCCTGCGCCAACATTGCGAACCTGTTACTGTCGCGCGCCTCCGCCCGCAATCGCGAGATGGCGGTCCGATGCTGCCTCGGCGCGAGCCCTCGCCGGATCGCGACGCAGTTGCTGACGGAAAGCGCGTTGTTAGCTGGAACTGGTGCTGCGTTGGGACTCGCCCTCACCGTCGTCGCGCTCAGGCTCATCAGGCGTCTGCCCGAGGGACAGATCCCGCGAGTCGAGGAAGTTCGTGTGGATCCGGTCGTGCTGCTGTTCGCGGTCGGCGTGACCGTGATCTGTGCGCTGTTGTTCGGGTTGGCGCCGGCCATTCGTGCCGCGCGTGTGGACCTGCAAACCAACCTGAAGGACGGCGCGCGCGGTTCCTCGTCGGGCAGCTCGCGGCGCCTGAGCGATGCGTTCGTGGTGGTGCAGTTCGCCTCGTCGCTCGTGCTCCTTGCGGGATCCGGCTTGCTCCTCAAGAGCTTCCAGCGGCTCCTGTCGGTCGACCCCGGGTTCCGGGCCGAGAACGTGCTCGTAACCCGCCTGCAGCCGCCGTATCCTCGCTACGCGGACGCGCAGATGGTTCGCGCGTTCTACGACCGTCTTCTCGAGCGTGCGGCGGCGATCCCAGGCGTCCGGGCCATCGGTCTGACAACACGTGCCCCGTTCACGCGCGGAAACCCTCAGGCAAACGTGATCGTCGAGGGCAAGGAGCCAAAGCCGGGCGAGCCGATCGTCGTCTCCAACGTTCGCAACGTCACCCCCGGGTTCTTCGAAGCCATGGGGACACCGATCCTCAAAGGCCGGTCGTTCCGTGCGACCGACGGACCGGCCGCGCCTCGGGTTGCCGTGGTGGACGAGACGTTCGCGCGACACTACTGGCCGAACGGTGAAGCACTTGGCAAGCGGATCATGGCCCAGGGTGACACGAGCGCCAGACGGTGGATCACGATCGTCGGCGTCGTGCCTAACGTTCGCCACGCCAGCCTCGGCGAGGAGCCGAGCCTGCAGGTGTACGAGCCGTTTTTCCAAAGAACGTCGTGGACGATGTATCTCATCGTTCGCAGCGCGCGCGAGCCGCGTTCGCTGGTGTCGTCCATCCGGTCGCAGGTCGCGGCCGTGGATCCGGAGATTCCGTTGTACGAGGTCCGGACCATGGAGGAAGCCGTGTCGACCTCCCTCTCGACTCGGCGCCTAACGAACATGCTGCTCGCGGCGTTTGCGACGGCCGCGTTCGTGCTCGCGGCGATCGGGATCTACGGCGTGATTGCGATCGGTGTTGCCGGCCGAACGCGTGAGTTCGGGGTGCGCATTGCACTCGGGGCGAAGCCGGCGGACGTCCTGCAGCTCGTTCTCCAACAGGGTGTGTGGTTGGCGGGCGCCGGGATCGCGATCGGGCTCGTCGGGGCGACGTGGGTCGTGCGGTTTCTCCGCTCGCTGCTGTTCGGCGTCAGTGTGTTCGACGTGCCCACGTTCGTTGCGGCGACCGCAGTGCTGGCCCTCGTTGCGATCGTTGCATGCTTGATCCCCGCTCGGCGCGCGACCCAGGTCGCGCCGGCAGTCGTGCTTCGCGAGTGACCCTGGCATCGGGGTCGGGACGCTTGAAAAGGGGAACGCGGATTTGACGGATCTTGAACGGTGATTGCCGGAGCGAGTCCAAATCAGGCGGAGCCGTCAGCGGAATTCATCCAGGCGGCGCGCGTTCGTTGTCCGAGATAGGGCTCGACTCGCCGAGAGTCGATTGCCGCGAGACGACATTCGGTGGCGAGGGCTTGCACGAGATCGCGGTCGAGGAGGTCTCGCAGGACCGGATCCGCCTCGCCCAGCAGACGTTCGAGGGCGTAGAAGAACCGCGTTGTCTCCGCGACGCGACCGGTGAGGAGCAGCGACACCACGTGCGCGCGGAACGCGGCGAGAAAATCAGCGTCACTGGGCGATGAGCCGGCCGGGTAGGCTCGCCGGAGCGCGTCCCACTCCGCGGCGAACGACGGGAGCGTGCCCGCCAGCGCCGACTCGAGATATGACCGCGCCATGAGGGCGACCAGTGCGTGCCTAACGCTGTTTGTCGGAGTCGGGCGCGGGACGCAAGTCCAGGGTGACGGTCGCTCGCTTCAGCGAGACCGTGAACCGCGATCCTTCACCCACCGTGCTCTCGACCGTGAGATCGCCCTGCATGCCGCGCGCGAGGTCGCGACTGATCGCGAGGCCGAGTCCGGCCCCTTCCCGCGGATTGCCGAAGGTTCGATCGAGCTGAACGAACGGCTCGAAGATCACACCGAGACGATCCGCCGGGATACCGGGACCGTTGTCCTGCACGTGCGCCAGCACGCGATCCCCCACTGCCTCGCAGCGCAGCGACACGTGCCCGCCGGGTTTCGTGAACTTCACCGCGTTCGACAACAGGTTGAGCAGGACCTGCTCGAGCTTCGACGCGTCGGCGAGCGCCGCCAGCGTGGGCGGGCACGGCTCCAGGGTGAACGTGATGTTCTTCGATCTGGCTTGCGGAGTGATCATGCTGGCGGCGGCATCCACGACGGCGCCTAACGGCACCGCCCGGATCTCGTACGTCAGCGCCCCGGCCTCGAGGCGACTGAAGTTCAGGATGTCGTTGATGAGGCTGAGCAGATGCTGCTGACTGCGCTGGATGCGCGTGAGGTCGGCGATCTGCTCTTCAGTGACCGGACCACGCACTCCCAGCAGCAGGAGTTGCACGTAGCCCGCAATGGCGTTGAGCGGCGTTCGCAGTTCGTGCGACATCGCCGCGAGGAAGTCGGCCTTCGTGCGGTTCGCGACATCCGCCTCCCTGCGGCGCTCCTCGATCTCCTCCGCCTGGCGGTGAGAGCGCACGAGCAGGTCCGACAGCTCGCTCGATCGCATCTCGGCTGCGCGCCGGAGTGCCTCCTCCGCGGCAATGATTCGAGCGTCTTCCACGGCCTGCAGCTCGGCCGCGCGCCGTTGCGTGAGGTCGCGGGTGACCTTCGCGAACCCCACGAGCTCACCGTCCGGCCCACGCAGGGCCGTGATCACGACGTTCGCCCAAAACTGCGTGCCGTCCTTCCGAACGCGCCACCCTTCGTCCTCGAGGCGGCCAACCGCGGTCGCGATTTCCAGCTCGATCTGTGGCTTCCGCGCCAGGAGATCTTCCGGCGGATAGAACACCGAGAAGTGTTTACCGATGATCTCCGGAGCGGTGTAGCCCTTGAATCGCTCCGCACCCGGATTCCAGCTCACGATGTACCCGTTGGGATCGAGCGCAAAGATCGCGTAGTCTCTGACGCTCTCTACCAGCAGGCGGTAGAGCTCCGTGGTCGTGATCGAGAGTTGTGTCACTGCGGTCGGTGTGCTGTGCCGTTCATAACGCGAGAAGGTAGCGACATTTTCGTTCGCTTCCAGGCACGAACACGTCGCTGTCGCGCGGCACGTCGACGATGTCGATCAACTCGGCGCCGAGTCGTTCGCACGTACGACGCGACGGCCAGTTGTCCGGGTTGCAAGTTATCCAAAGCTCGTGGAACCCGTGCCGACGAGCGAGCGGCAGCACCAGTCGGCACGACCGCTCCGCAAGTCGATTGCCGCGAAACGCGGGAGATACCTCATAACCCAAATGTCCTGCGTACTGCTCGATCGTGTGGCTGGTTCCGACCCGAAATCCGAGCCGGCCCACCGGCTGCTCCACCCCGTCGAGTCGCATCGCGAACCGGTACGCGGGAACCCAACCCCGGACCGGGTTTTCCGGTTCGCGCGCACGCAGCTCGAGCCAGAGGTCGCGATCGCGAAGGTGCCCGACCTCGTCGAGAAGCGCCGTGCTGATTATTATCGGCCGATTCGACATCGTTGCCATACGCTCGCTCGCGGCGCCGGTGGCGCGACGTCCTTGCGAAAGATACGAGTTGGGCATCCGCAGCGCCTCGTCGGTATGACGATGCGATCACAGTCCCGGCCACTTCGACGCGGCAGACTTAGCGCTGGAACTGGCCGCCCGCCAGAAACGTGAAGATCTGCGCGAGCACATCCGGGGCCCACATGATGAAGGTGTGTGCCCGGTCGACGATGACGCGGTCGCGCATCCCCTCGAGCTGCGTGCTCTCGACGGTCACCTTCCCGTCGCTTTCGGCGCCGAGGACGCGGCCGAAAAATGGGTTAGTGCTCCGGCGGCCGGCGATGATGCCCACCTCGAATGGCGGCGGAGGAAGGCGCCTCGGTACGCTGTCGTCGCTCGTGCCGATCTGCTGACCGGCTGGTCCGGTTGCCAGTCGGTAGACGCGAAGGTCACGGAGGCGATCGGCGAGCTCGCTACCGTGGTTAGGCGGCGCGAGCATGACGACCCGGCGGATGGCCTCGGGCGGAAGGATACCGGCGGCGACGGCTGCGCGGAGGACGATGCCTCCCATGGAATGCGTCACGACATCGACTGCGCCGTCGCCCGCGATGTGGCGCACGCGGTGGGCGACATCTTCGGCGAGCTCTTCGATTGGTGCGCTGCGCGACGGGTAGCCGAGGTTGTGGACCTGGTACCCGCGCCGCATTGCCTCGCGAGCGACGGGCCAGAGCGACCAGCGCGTGCGGCCGAGGCCGTGGAGGAGGACGAGGGAGCCAGTCGGGGCGAGAGTCATCCAGGCAAAAACTAGCAGTCGTTGTCATCCTGAGGCGTCAGCCGAAGGATCCTCATCGTCCCGGCAGGCTCTCTGCCAGGAACCCGAAGATCCCTCGCCTGACGGCTCGGGATGACACACCGGCTAGTACCCCGGGTTTTGTGTGAGTCCGGGCGAGACGATGATCTCACGCGTCGGAATCGGGACCGAACCCACGAACGCGACGAACGCGACGCACCGTAATAGACGTGCGACGTACATGAGTCCTCCATGGTTAGGCAGGCAGGGCTGACCCTTGTCGTGGGTCGCCGACGAGAAGGAGGGAAGCTGCTGGATGACGCGCGTTATGTTCGGGGGGCACCTGTGGTTGGTCAAGGAGGACCAGACCACTTTCACTCGCTCCGAACAGGGCGACTCGCTAGGCGTTAGGCGCTCAGCACCTGAGATGTACTGACGTCAGACCACCAGACACAGTGAGGCAGCACGCACGATGGCGTGATGAGACGCGTTCCGTACGCCGACCGTGTGAATTGGTCGGCGCGCCCGCATCGGCATCGCGGTGGGGATGGTCTGAAGGTCCTTAATCGCTCCGGAGCGCGTTCAGCGGATCGACGTGCGCGGCGCGCAGGGCGGGGAGCCAGTTGGCGACCAGCGTCGCGACGCCAATCACCGCGGCCACCGAAACGAGCGTGGCGACGTCGTAGGGGCTAACCCCGTACAGAAGTCCCGTCATGAGCCGGCCGGCGACGAGCGCCCCGGCGAGCCCGACGCCGAGTCCGATCATCGCCACGATCATCCCCTGCCGCACGACCATACCCACCACCTGTGCGGGTTGAGCGCCAAGCGCGAGGCGGACGCCGACCTCGCGCGTGCGCTGCGCCACGAGATACGACGTCACGCCATACACGCCCACGACGCCGAGAACGAGCGCCAGCCCGGCGAAGGCGCCGAGCAGCGTCATGCTGAAGCGCCGCTGCGCGACCATCGACGACAGCAGCTGGTCCATGGACGCGACCTCGAACACCGGTTGCTCGGCGTCGAGCGCGCGCACCTGCCCGCGCACCGCCGGCACGGCGGCGAGCGGGTCGCCCGCGGTGCGCACGACGAGCGTGAAGTAACCGACCACGCGCTGCGTGTGTGGGAGGAACGTCTCGTAGCGGACGGGTGCGTCGAACCCGGTACGACGCATGTCGGCTACGACGCCGACGATGGTCATGAGCGGCCCGCTGCTCCCGTCGCCATACCGGAAGCGCTTGCCGAGCGGATCCTCGTTAGGCCAGAAGCGGCGCGCCATCGTCTCGTTGATGATGACGACCTGCGGCGCATCGAGGTTGTCCGCGGCGGTGAAGGTGCGGCCACGGCGCAGCGGAATACCCATCACCTTGAAGTAGTCCGCCGATGTGGCGTCGAGCGGAATCTCGACGTTCTGCTCCTCGGGCGTCATCTCGCGCCCGTCGATGCGGAAAATCGTGGAGTTCGGCGTCGAGCTGAGGAAGATGTCCGAGATGAGCCCCGCGCCCTGGACGCCAGGCATCTGCCTCACGCGGTCGAGCAGGGCATCCTGGAACGCCGCGCGCGCCTGAGGCGTGCCGTACTTCGCGGCCGGGATCGAGAGCCGCATCGTCAACAGGTGGTCCGGTCGAAAGCCGAGGTCCACCCGCTGCAGGTGCAGGAAGCTGCGAATCAGGAGACCGGCGCCCGTTAGGAGCACGACGACGAGCGCGACCTGCGCGCCCACGAGACCGCGCCGCATGCGCTGCGCGCGACGCCCGCCCGTGCCGCCGCGAATGTGCTCGCGCAGGGCGCCGCCCGAGGCGGCGCGGGACGACTGCATCGCCGGTACCAGCCCGAACAAGAGCCCGGTCACGACGGCGAGGCCGAGCGTCACGGCGAGCACGGACAAGTCGATGCTCACCTGGTCGAGCCTCGGAATGTCCTCGGGGGCAAGGCGCGTGAGGACGCGCAATCCGCCCCACGCCAGCGCGGCGCCTAACGCCGCGCCGACCACCGACAACAGCACGCTCTCCGTCAGCAGCTGGCGGATGAGGCGCGAGCGCGCGGCGCCGAGCGCGACCCGCACGCCGATCTCACGCTCGCGGACGGCGGCGCGAGACATCATGAGGTTCGCGACGTTGGCACAGGCGATGAGGAGCACGGCACCCACGGCCGCCATCATGACCCAGAGCGACGTGCGCAGCGTCCGGCCAACGACCTGTTCCGGCAACGGAACGAGGTAGACACCGATGTCCTTGTCCACGGGATACTGCTGCTCGAGCCGCCGACCGATGGCGTTGAGGTCGGCCACCGCGCGCTCGAACGGGACGCCGGGGTTGAGCCGCCCGACCGCCCACAAGAAGTAGCTCGATCGCTGCTGCTTGTTATCGGCGTCGAGCGCGAGCGGCACCCAGATGTCGATGTCGCGTGTCGGGAACGCGAAGCCGGGGGGCATGACGCCAATGACCGTATACTCGCGTCCACTGAGTCGCACGGTGCGGCCGATCGCGTTGCGGTCGCCAGCGAAGAGACGCATCCAGATGCCGTTGCTCAGCACCACGACCGCGTCGCGACCCGGCTCGTCTTCGCCCGCGGTGAACGTTCGGCCAAGGATCGGGCTCACGCGCAGGACGGCAGCCATATCGGGGGTCGAGACCAGCGCGCGGACCCGCTGCGGCTCGCACTCGTTCTCGCGGCAGCCGGCCGCCGTGAGGTTATACCCGCCCGTGAAGTACGCGGCCGCGGCCGAGAACACCCGGTTCTGGTCGCGCAGGTCGGCGTAATTGGGCCACGAGTGCAGGTCCTCCTTGAGGCCCGTTCGCCGGTTGTCCATCCACATCTGGACGAGGTGGTCGGCCTCGGGGTACGGGAGCGGCCGCAGGATGACCGCGTTGACGACGCTGTAGATCGCGGTGGTGGCGCCGATGCCTAACGCGATGGTCAGCAGCGCGACGGTCGTGAAGGCCGGCGCGCGGACGAACGCGCGGAGGCCGTAGCGGATGTCGTTCGTGAGGTCGCTCATATACTCCTGCCTCTGGCGGCCGCGCTCGCGGCGCCTGTCGTGGGTGCGCAGTGCCCCGCCAATGCCCTGGACGTCGCCGAACCGCTCGGCTGCCGCGCGGCGGGCGTCGTCGGACGCAAGCCCGCGCGCCTCGTAGTCGCGCGCGCGCATGTCGAGGTGAAACCGCAGCTCGTCGTCGACGTCCGCTTCAATGTTGGATCCCCAGAAGCGGAGGTAGCGACGCCAAGCCGGCGTCTTCCCGGGTGACTTGTCCGTCATGCCAGCGACGGTGACGAGCGGAGGACCTGACTCACAGCGCCGGCGTAGCGGAACCAGACGGTCGCTTCGGCCCGCAGGTGCGAGCGGCCGGCGCGCGTGATCGTGTAGTAGCGAGCGCGCCGGTTGTTCTCGGAGAGTCCCCACTCGGAAGTGACCCAGCCGTTGTCCTCGAGGCGGCGCAGCGCGGGGTAGAGCGAGCCTTCCTCTATTCGCAGGACGTCATCGGTGGTGGACTCGACCCAACGCGCGATTCCGTAACCGTGCGAGGGGCCGCTGACCAGCGCCTTGAGGATGAGGATGGCGAGCGTGCCCTGAAGCAGATCGCCGGTGTTGGCGGCCATAACTGTCCCTTGGCAAGACTATGGGACAGGGTAGAGCAATCTTGCGAAGATCGCAAGACCCAACGCCGTATGAAACTGATGACCGAGTACGTACTCGGTCATCAGTTCCCGCTCCGGGATCAGAACGGCTTGACTCGCTTGCCCCACGTCGGTGGCGGCGGCTCCGCCATCAGACGATCGCCCGGGTTCGCGGCGAGAAGCCTCATCGCCTCCTGGACCGCGCGTTCCAGCTGTGGATCGCGACCCGCGATCACGTCCTTGGGCCAGTTCTCGACGTCGATGTCAGGCGCCACGCCTTCGTTCTCCACGGCCCACTTGTTGTCGCGCGCGAAGAACCCGAACCGCGGTGCGATCATCGACCCGCCGTCAACGAACGGCGGCGTGTCGCTCGTGGCGACGAGACCGCCCCACGTCCGCTTGCCCACGAGCGGCCCGATCTTGCGGCGCTTGAACATGTACGGCATGAGGTCGCCGCCCGAGCCGGCCATTTCGTTGATGATCATGACCTTCGGACCCCAGATGCCCGATGCAGGGCTCGTGAACGGCACGCGATCGCCGGCGGGGTTGTTGAAGTACCCGTCGTAGTCGCGGCCGAGGATGTCGACGATGTAGTCGGCCGCGGATCCGCCGCCGTTGTAGCGCTCATCGATCACGGCGCCTTTGCGATCCTGCTGCGCGAAGTAGTAGCGGTTGAAGCTCGTGTAGCCGGGCTGCCCGGTGTTCGGGACATACACGTAGGCGAGCTTGCCGTTGGAGAGCGAGTCGACGAGGTGCCGGTTGCGCTCCACCCACGCGCGTGTGCGGAGGCCCTGTTCGTTCGCGACGGGAATGACCGTGACCTGTCGCGCGCCCTCGATAGCCGGCCGCGAGTTCACCGCGATGACTGTCTGCTTGTTCGCCGTACCGTCGAGCAGCCGGTAGATGTTGTCCGGCGCTTTGAGCTCGACGCCGTTGATGGCGACGATGTAGTCGCCCTTGCTCACGTTGACGCCGGGCATGGCGAGCGGCGCACGCAGCTCGGGGTTCCAGGCCTCGGTGTCGTAGATGCGGGCGATCCGGTACCGCCCGTTCTCGATGGTAAAGTCGGCGCCTAACAAGCCACCGTTGGCCTGCGGCACTTCAGGCATCTCGCCACCGCGCACGTACGAGTGCCCGATGGCGATCTCCGCGCCCATCATGTCGAGCAGGTAGTTGAGATCGGCGCGGTGGTTCACGTACGGGAGGAGCTGGCCGTACATCTGCTTCATCTTCGGCCAGTCGGTGCCGTGCAGGTTCTTCACGTACAGGTTGTTGCGCTCGTTGCGCCACCCTTCGTTGAAGATCTGGCGGAACTCCGCCCTGGGGTCGATGAACGCGCGGAGCTGCGCCGTCAGGCGACCCTGCCCGGCCTGCGGCGGCTGCTTGTCGGTGTCCACGAGGTAGAGCGCGGGGCCGGCGCCGGCGCCCTGGGCGGCGCCACCGCCCTGACCACCGCCGCCACCGCCGGTCCGATACAGCAGCTTGCGGCCGTCGGCGCTCACGACGTACTGCGCCACACCCTGGGCGACGAACGGAACCGCTTTGCGCGTGCTCAGTTGATAGCGATGCAGGGTGTTGTTGCCGCCACCGCCGAAGCCGCCACCCGGACGATCGGTCGTGCCGGTGGCCGGGATTGGTTCGAGGAAGAACACGGTGCCCGGCGGGCCGGCGCGGAGCTGTGCGTAGTCGCGCAGTGCCAGATCGGGCACCGCCACGATCCGCTGCTGGATGCCGTCGAAGTCGATGCGAACCGGACGCCCGGGCACGGCGCGCTGGGCGTTAGGCATCGAGTCCGGAGCCTCCGCGTTCTGCGCGGGGTTGGTGGTGGCGCCGCGCGCTGGCGGCGCGGCACTGTCGGGTCGGTTCGGGACCTCCCGGCCCGGCTCGCGCGGCGGGCGACCAGCGCGCGCGGCTTCCTCGTCGCTCTCAGGGAGCAGCGGCGACGAGTCGGCCTTCGACAGCACCATCAGGTAGAGGCCACGCGTCGTCGCGCGCTCGTACGCCGACATGTCGAGCACCGACGAGTTGAGACCGTAGTTCGTGGACCCGAAGAACCAGACATACTTGCCGCTCGCGTCCCACGCGGGCGACGTCGCATCGGCGAGGCCGTCGGTGATCTGGTGCTTCTCGCCGGTCTGTGTGTCGTACAGGAAGATCGCCCGAAAAAGTGACGGCAGGTGCTTCGGGTACGCGATATAGCGCGAGTCCGGGCTCCACACCGGCACGATGGAGCGGTCCGCGTTATAGAACGGGTCCGCGTCCGTCACCTTCACGTTCCCGCTGGCCACATCCACGAGCCACAGGCGATAGTGGGTGTCCTGGAACGCGATCCGCTGCCCGTTAGGCGACCACGCCGGCGAGAAGAACCGGCTTGGCTCGGGAATCGTGATCTCGCGCGGCGGCGTGAGCCCATCCTGCGACGCGATGTAGAGTTTGTATTCGCCCGATTTGTCGCTGAAGTACGAGACGGACCGCCCGTCCGGAGACCACGCCGGCCAGATCTCCGCCGACCCGCTCGAGCTCGTGAGGTTGCGCACGTCGCCCTTTTCGGCCGGGATCGTGAAGATCTCGCCGCGCGCCTCGACCGCGGCACGCTTGCCGGTCGCGGACAGGGCGAGGTTCGTCATGCGGTTCGAGACGTCCTTCCACTGCGGCATCATCCACGGGAAGTCCCCCGTGGCGGCGATGTTCACGACGCGGTCGCGCTCGGAGCCGGGGTCGATCTCGTGGATGTAGCCGGCCTGCTCGAAGACGAGCACGCCCGCACCGGCGTCGAGTGTCTTCACGTCGAAGTCGCCGTAGTTCGTGATCTGGCCGAGCTTCTTGGTGCGCGTTTCGTAGGCCCAGATGTTGGAGACGCCGTCGCGGTCCGAGAGGAAGTACACGACGTCGCCCAACCACACCGGGTCCATGTCCTTCGAGTCCTTCCACGGCGGCGACTCGAGCTCGAACGTCTTGAGATCGACGATCCAGATCGGGCGGTTCTGGCCGCCGCGGTAGTTGCGACGCTCCTCGTCCCACGAATTGTTCATGCGGTAGGCGATCCGCTTGCCGTCGGGCGAGATCTTGCCCTGGTAGGCGCGCGGCAGCACCATCGGCTCCTCGACGCCGCCTTCGAGCGGCACGGTGTAGAAGCGCGGTGCGGCGTTAGGCGCGTTCGCCGCCCGGCCGGTCGAGAACATGACGCGCTTGCCGTCGGGGGTCCATCCCTGAACGAGGTCGGCGCCGGGATGCCAGGTGAGGCGCTTCGGCTGGCCACCGGTTTCCGCCGCAGCGGCGGGATCGGTCGCCACGACATACACGTCCGTGTTCCCACCGTACTCGGCGCTGAACGCCACCCACTTGCCGTCGGGCGAAAGCTTCGGGTTCTGCGTTTCCCCCTGGAAGCTCGTGAGGCGCCGCGCCGCGCCGCCGCCGCGGTCCACGACCCAGATGTTGTTCGCGTACGCGAACGCGATGTGTTTTTCGCTGACGGTGGGGCTGCGCAGCATGCGGGTCTGCGCGGCGGCGGGCGCGGCTGACACGACCGCGAGGGCGAGAGCAAGACGAAGGTGGCGCATGAGACGGGGCGCGGTTCGGGTGCGCGGGGAAGTGCTCGGGCAGGGTGTTAAGCATTGCGCGGGGCGATGCGGTCGGCTAGTGCAACCGTGGCCGGCATCTCTCCCGCTTTTCCTGTTGGGTTCGTGATGTCTCGCGCTTGCGACGCCCGCGGTCTAGACTTGGACCGGTAGTCTCTCGAGGGAGCAGTTGTTGTGGCAGTACAATCCACGCGAGCCACGTACCTCGTGGCGACGCGCCCGCGCACCGACCTGCAGACCGCGTCGTGGCGCATGTTGCGGGAGGAGTGGGCCGCCGACTCGGCGGCCGCCGCGGAGTGTGAGGAGTGGGAGCGCGAGCGCGCTCGCGTGCGACCCCAGATGGTCGCCCTCCTCCAGCGGTTTCTCACCGGAGGCATCGGGCTCGAGCAGTTTCGATCGACGTTCGACCGTCGCACGCGAACCGACTGGGACGCGTTCGCGCTCAAGGGTGCCTCCGGCGCGATGTTTCTCAACGCGCTCGTCAAGCACACGGCCCACCGGGTAGTACTCGCTCGGCAATTGCGCGCGGCGTTCCGCGCGCCGAAGGACGTCGACACCGCCGCCGCCCAACTCGCCGAGCTCATCGGCGCGGTCGCTCCCCCGGTGCTGGCGCTCGACACCAACGAGCACGGCGAGAGTCCCGCGGAGAAGCCGGTCGTCGCGCCGGCGCACGCCGCCTTCTTCGCGACGATGTGCTGGCACCTCCAGACGCCCGATCAGTGGCCGGCGTTCCAACCGTCATCGCGGCGGGTGCTCCATGATGAAGAGGATCTGTTCACCGCGACCGGTGACCCGATACACGACTATCTGCTCTTTCGTGAGTCGTTCCTCTCGCTTGCTGCGGTCCTCTCCCTCACGACGTGGCAGCTCGAACATCTGTGCTGGTGGCAGTCGCAACGGTTGCATGAAACGGACGAGCCGCTCTTCGGGTTCGAGGAGGCGCCGAGTCGCGGCCGACCGAAGACACGCCGGACGGTCGGGGACAGGTCGGCGCCGCGCCTAACGTGGGTCGAGCCGTCGGTGCGAGCGAGCATGCCCCTCGCCCGGGCGCATCGCGATTCCTCGCCTTCGCGGCCTGACAGCCGCTCCACTCGGAATGACAGAGTCCGGGAAACGCCTCCGCCCTACGTGCCCTTCACCGACACGCCGACGCTCGACCACACGCACGTGCAGTGGCTGCTGGCGAAGGTCGGCAAGCAGCTCGGATGCCGGGTGTGGATCGCGGCGAACGACCGGCGGCGCCAGTGGGGAGGCGAGCCACTGGGCTCGCTGAGCGTGCCAGCGCTGCCACCCCTCGGCCTCAGTGCCGACTCGCAGCGCGTGATCTCGATGATCGACGTCGTGTGGCTGACCGGTGTGAACCAGGTGGCCGCGGCGTTCGAGGTCGAGCACACGACCTCAGTCTATTCGGGATTGCTCCGGATGGCGGACCTGGCCGCGCTCTCGCCGAACCTGAGTTTCCCGCTCTATGTAGTCGTTCCGGCCTCGCGCCTGCCGAAGGTGCGGCGTGAGCTCGTGCGCCCGACGTTCCGCGCGCTCGGGCTCGACCACCGCTGCCGATTCTTCTCGAGCGAGGCGCTGCTCAAGGCACTGCCGAGCCTCGCGCGATGGGCAACCGGGCCCGAGGCCATCGAAAAGCTCGCCGAGGCGGTGATGGCGGCCGATTGACGCTGCCGCCGGTTACCCGCCCACATCGTAGATGGCCGTCAACGCCTGCGCCTTCGCCACGTCATCGAGGATGTCGGTCGAATCGGCGAATTGATCGACCGCGCCCACGTACGGGGCGAGCGCGCGGACCGTCGGCGACTCGATGGCGCCGAGGAGCGCGCCGGTGAACCGCATCGCGTGGGGCACCTGATACGGCCGTCCGAAAAACGGAGCCAGCCGCGGCTCGACGGGCTCCGTCAGCCCGAGCTCGTTATGCATCGCGCCGACCTGCAGGTACGCGCGGCCGAGCACCGCCTCGCGCGTCCTCCAGTCGGTCGTGCTCATCACGTCGTGAAAGATCGGCGTCAGGGTGGCGGCGCAGCGCAGACGCGAGAACGCCCTCCCGAACCACTTGAAGTAGGGCCAGTACTCGCCCTCGATCAGGAAGCACAGGCGCATGAGCTCGACGACCAATCGAGTCGCGACAACGCGTGACCCGAGCTCGTCACCGACGTCGCCACACCGGCCCACCCACGGTTCCTCCTGGTCGATGCGCCGCCACTGGTTGGCCATGCGGTAGAGCCAGACGTCACGCGGATACCAGTGAACCCGTTCGCGCGCGGCGGCGAGTCCCAGGCCGTCGTGGAAGACGCGTCCGGCCCGCACGGTTCGCAGTCGCTGCGACGGGATCGCGAGCCACGCGCGCTCGTCGATCGGTCGAGTAGCATCCACACCGAGGTACGCGCGCGTGAAGCGCGCGATGGTCGTGACGTCCACGCCGTGTGTGATGGGGCGGCGGTCCGTGGCGGTGAGGAAACCGCCGTCGACGTTAGGCTCACCGAAGTGCGTGGGGTAGCCGTCGACCGTGAACGGAAGCTCGTTCCCCAGCATCGTCAAGATTGCTTCCCCGTGGCGGGTGAGGTCCTCGTCCGTAAGAAACAGCGTCGTTTTCGGGCCCCAGTGATGGTCGCGCGATTGCGCGGTGTCGAAGCCCATGACGTCGGACCCCCGGCCGAGGTGCGCAGCGCTGTAGCGAAGCGCGCGGAAGTGCCTCGCGAGCAGCGGCTCGACCGCCGTCCGGAAGAACTGCTCGGAGAGCGCCAGCCCCGGGACGAACGGCGGCAGGGCATCCGCCGCCATCGTCAGGGCATCCAGCCCGGTGGCAGGCCTTCGACGAGCAGCATGCGAGTGCTCGCCGTTGCATGACGGAGCTTCTTGGCCTCCGCGTACTCCGGCGACGCCCACCAGGCGCGGGCGCGGTCGGCGTTCTCGAACTCGAGGATCACGAAGCGCGGCGGGGTCCAGTCGCCCTCGAGCGTTTCCGTCTTGCCGCCTCGGGCGATGTAGCGGCCGCCGTACTGATAGATCGAAGGCGGCGCGAGATCCTTGTAACGGGCGTAGCGTTCGGGGTCGTGGATATCCACTTCAACGACGACGTAGGCTGGCATGTTCTAAAGGTTGGTGAGTGGTTCCGAGGAAGGGGAAATCGTTTGAGACGGCAGACGGAAGCGCACTGAAGCCGGCGGTGGGCGGTGGGCAGTAGGCAGAAGGCAGAGGAGAAACCGCGATGCCTGGCGCTCTCTCTGCCGTCTGCTATCTGCCGTCTGCCGTCTGCCCGCTTCAGTTCGCTGCCGTCTGCCCTCTCATTCGGTTCGTTGCGATAGAAGCCGATCAATGCTGCCGGTCGTGAAACGAACCTCGGTTACGATATCGGCGCATTGCCTAACAAGCGCAGGAACGCCTCGAGTACCAGCACGACAGGGGGAATGACGGCCAGCCCGCCGGCGACCACGCGGACCACGCGCACCCACCGCGCCCGCGACGGGTTGTCCGATGCCGACTCTGCCAGCCAATGATCCGCCAACCCCCACGCGCCGAACGACGCGATCGCCAGCGACCAGCCGGCGCCGCGCCACCAGCCACGCATCGCGAAATCGATCGCCACCGGCAACGCGAGATGAAGGACCTGATACAACCGCCGCGGCACCGTCGTGCGGACGAAACGCGTCGCCAGCGCGGCGAGCGTTGGTTCGGGCGCAGCACGTTCGTATTCGATCTCGTACTTCTCCGACACCGTGGCCATGTGCCCTCGCGTGACGCTCCCCGTCGGTACGGTACGACGCGTGAATGCACTCGTCCAGCGCACCAGGGCGCGTCTCGCCCCGTCGAGCAGCGTGCTCATCGAGCGGCCGATCGCACGACCGCAGCGAGCTCGCGCGCCAGCGTACCGCGTCGCGCCACCGACACCGCATCGAGCTCGAGCCAGCGCGCCATCGTCGCGAGCTCGCGCGCGAGCGCTGGCGCCACCTCGTCGGCTCGTGCGTGCGGCTCGATGTAGGCGCCGAGCACGCGCAGGTCCCCCCCGGCACGATCGGCCTTGAGGTCCACCCGACCCACCAGCCGATCGCCGAGCAGGAATGGCAGCACGTAGTAGCCGTATTTGCGCTTCTCGCGCGGGACGTAGATCTCGATGCGATAGTCGAACTCGAAGAGTCGCTCCGCCCGCGGACGATACCAGATCACCGGGTCGAACGGCGACAGGAGTGCCGCCGCCTCGATCCGCCGTGGTACGCGCGCGTCACGATGCACGTACGCCTTGTCTCGCCAGCCCTCGACCTGCACCTCCAGCAGCTCGCCGGCGCTCGTCAGCTCCGCCACTCGCTGCCGAGCCTCGCGAGGCGCCATCCGGTAGTAGTCGGCGAGATCGCTCGCGGTAGCGACGCCGTTCGCACGCGCTGCGAGACGCACGAGCTCTCGCTGCGCCTCCTCGCGCGACAGCGTCCGCGTCTGGTGGTCGTTAGGTACGATACGCTCGGCGAGATCGTAGGCGCGCGCGAACCCGGCGGATCGCCGCTCCGCGATGGCGATGTTGCCGCGAGCGAAGTGCCCCTCGAGCGCGATCTTGGCTTGCGTCCATCCCCACCACCCTCCGCCCTTGCCGCGCGTCCCGTCAGGTTCGTGAACCTCGCCGGCCAGGACCGGCCCGCGCGCACGCACCTCCTCGAGCACGCGCGCGGCGTAGTCCGCGTTCGCCTCCATCCACTTCGAAAGCGCTCCCCAGCGGCGTTCGTGCGGGCTCAAGTGATGCCGGATGAGCGGCCAGTGTTCGACGGGCAGGATGGACGCTTCGTGCGCCCACTGCTCCGCGAACTCGCGGTCGCGATAGATGAGCGCGTCCAGCCGCGAGCGATCGTACGGCCCGAGCCGCGAGAACGGCACTTGGTAGTGCGCGGGCAGCAACACGTTCACCGAGTCGATCTGCAGCAGCCCGACCTGGCGAATGATGCGGCGCAGATGTCCGGCGTTGACGCTGCCAGGTCGGGGCCGGTCGAACCCCTGTGCCGCAAGCGCGATGCGACGCGCCTCGCCTAACGACAAGGGGTCACGCCGCGCGCGCGTCCGCCCCGCAGGTGCCGAAGCCGTCACGTCACACTGCCGCGCGATGCCGGTCGACCCACCAGCCGAAGAGCGGTATGAGCCACCCGGCGAGCGCTGCCCACGCGAGCCCCGAGACGCTCGCCGGCGGTGGTGTGTAGACGCTCGCGACATAGAGCACCGCGAGCAGCGCCACGAATCCCCACAATGCCCAGCGGCCGGTTCGGTCGGTCGCCCGCGTAACCCGCGTATAGACGGCAACGCCGACCACGAACATCACGGCCTCCACGACCATCGTTCCGTACATCGATCGCCAAAGTCCCAGGCCAACGCGTGGGCCACCCGGATAGAGTGGCAGGTCGGGCAAATGCACGATCCAGTCGAGCACCCAGTGGCTCACGACCAGCAGCCCGACGACCACGCCACCCCGGCGATCACCGCGAATGGCGGCGTATCCGCCACCGGCGAGCACCCCCCACACGATTGCCATGAGGAGGCTGTGCGTCCACGGATACGAGTCGAACGAGAGTCTGAGAAGCGGATTCGCGTTCGGCACGATGCTCACGTGCTCCACCCCGACGAGCAGCAGCACTGGCCAGATGAGGTCCGCTAACTGCGCCGCGCCGGTCAGCGTGCCGAGCGACACCCGTGGTGCCGCACGCTTCATGACGAGCGCGAGTCCGTAATGTCCTAGGACCATGTGGGGTTCCGTGACGGACGCCGGAGCGAGAACATACGATCGAACGAGTGCTCGAATAGATGCCGTGCTCGGGCACATCAGGGTAGAGACGGATCAAAGGGTTCCTGAACGGGTAGCACTGAGGCTTTCTTCGCGCCCAACCGCCGCATCCGACGCATGCGTCTCACTCCGGCCGCGCTCGTCACAGCAATCACTCTCGTTGCGGGCGCGCCGACGGTCCGGTTGGCAGCGCAGCAACCGCCAACGCGGCCGGTCACCCAGGCGGTGGGCTCGCTCACCGGCGCCGTCACCAACGTCGCGACCGGCGACGCGGTTCGCGCCGAGATCAGCATCGATCGGCCCCGACGCAGCGTCCGTGCGGATTCGGCGGGTCGTTTCGCGTTCCGTGACATTCCAGCGGGACGCGTTCGGTTGCGCGCCATCTCGTTCGGCTACGAGCCCGCCGATACGATGGTCGTGGTTCGCGGTGGGGAGGTCGTCACCGTCTCCCTGCGGCTTCGCATGGTGCCGCAATCACTCGCCGCCGTGCGCACCGTCGCCAAGTCGCCGGAGCGCACGCGCTTCGACGAACAGGCGACACCCAGCGTCGTGAGCATCTCGGGCGCCGAGGTTCGTCACCTGCCCGCCCTCGGCGAGAGCGATGTGCTGCGATCGGTTGCCCTCCTGCCGGGCGTCATCGCGCGCAACGACTTCTCCGCCGGCTTCAACGTGCGCGGCGGCGAGGCCGATCAGAACCTCGTGCTGCTCGACGGCATCCCGATCTACAATCCCTTCCACCTCGGCGGTCTATTCGGGACGTTCATCGACAAGGCCGTGAGTGGCGTGGACGTCATCACGGGCGCCTTCCCGTCTCGCTACGGCGGCCGCCTGTCGAGCGTGCTCGATGTGAAGAGTCTCGAGGAGACGCGACGCGGCATGCACGGGACGGCGGAGATCTCGCTGCTGTCGTCGTCGCTGTTTCTGGGTGGCGCGTTGAGCCAGAACAAGCTCTCGTGGAACTTCGCCGCGCGCCGCACCTACGCCGACAAGGTCGTGGAGTGGATCCGCGGGAACAATGACTTCCCCTACCACTTCCAGGACGCGCAGTTCCGGTCGCGCCTCGCCCTGCCGAAAGGCGGCTCGCTCGGCCTAACGATGTACATGGGGAAGGATCTGCTCTATCACCAGGATGAGAGCGTGCGGCTCGGCAGCGATCCCGGCGGCCCCATCGACATCACCGACGATGATGACGAAACGATCACGTTCGACTGGGGGAACCGCGTCGTCGGCCTCACGCTGGACCAGCCGCTCGGCGCGCGGACGATACTGTCGCAGCGCCTCGCGTACACACGGTTCGGGACGCACTTCGATCTGCCCAGCGAGTCGGTGTTCCTCGCCCAGAGCGTGACGGAACTGCAGCTCGCTGGCACGATCACGCATGCCCGCGGCGGACAGACGCTGTCGGCTGGATACGAGGCGTCGAGCTACCGGACGTCCTACCGCGAGCGGATCGCGATCGCGACGGAGGACGACAACGGAGACGTCGGGTTCCCCGACCCGCTCGCGACGGACGGCGACACCACGATGCGGCAGGCTCCGGGAATGGGCGCCCTGTTCGCGGAAGACCTGTGGAAGCCTAACGACCGATGGTTGGTGCGCGCGGGGCTCCGCGGCGAGTTCGTTTCCGGCGCGAGCTGGTTCGGCCTCTCACCGCGGGTGTCGGCCAAGTACTTCGTCACGCCGCGGCTCGCGATCACGGCGGCTGGCGGCCGGTACTCGCAGTGGATGCGCGCAATGCGCAACGAGGACCTGCCGCTGCGCGTGTTCGACCTCTGGATGGCCAGCGACCGGACGATCCCGGTCTCGACATCGACGCAATTCGGCCTGGGTGCCGAGCGCTGGCTGTCGAACGACCGGTTTCTTCGAGTGGAGGGGTATACCAAGACGTACGACCGGCTGGCGGAGCCCGCGAGCACGGTGGACCCCCGCATCCGACCGACGCTGCTGCGCTACTACGATGGGCGGTCGTACGGGGCGGACTTCTACCTGCGACAGCTCGCCCACAACGGCTTCAGCGGCTGGATCGCGTACAGCTACGGCGTCACGACGCGCGAGCGGAACGGTGTCTCGTACTGGCCGGCACACGACCGGCGCCACAACGCGAACATCGTGGCGACGTACGCACCTGACGGGAGTCGCTGGGCGTTAGGCAGCCATCTGGGGCTCGCGACCGGAACGCCCTATACCGGCTGGGCAGGGCTGATGAACCGCTACCGGTACGACCCCATCCGCAACGTGTGGGGTGGACCCGGAAGCGATGGCGAGGAGGACGTGCGCGGGCCGCGCAACGGAGAGCGCTTCCCCTTCTACTGGAGGATGGACCTGAGCGCAGAGCGACGGTTCGACATCGGGGCGATGACGGTCAAGCCCTACCTCAACCTCGTGAACGTCTTCAACAGAAAGAACGTGTTCCTGTACACGATCGAGACGAACACCGACCCGCCACTCGTGCAGGGTGCGTCGCAGCTGCCGTTCCTGCCGTCGTTCGGGTTGAGGATCGAATGGTGAGGCGTACTCGTCGCCCGCTCGGCGCCCGCATCACGGCCCTCTTCGCCGCGTTGACGACATCGGTCGCCGCCGGCTGCGAGATCAAAGGCACCGCGGCCCCCGAGATCGAGTCGCGTGTCGTGGTGCACGCGGTGCTCAACCCAACGAGCGGTGTGCAGACCGTCATCGTCGAGCGCTCGCTGCGGTCGATCGTTCGGACTGCCCGCGAGACGCCGCAATACGAGGAGATCGGCAATGCGCGTGTCGTCTTCTACGGTCCGCGCGGGGACTCCGCCGTTGCCGGCAAAGCAACCGGCACCGGCGTGAGTGACGGCGTGTATCGCGTGTCGAGCATCACGATCACCGATGGCTCCACGGGCAACGTACAGCCTAACGTCCTGCGCCTCCGTCCCGGCGAGCGCTATCGGCTGCGCGTCGAGACGGCGATCGGCGTCGCGGTCGGGGAGACGACCATTCCGGTCAGCGAGCCGGTGGACGGAGCGCGGCGCACGTTCAATCTCGACCGCGACACGCTGCGGGCGAAGACCGCGAACGTGCGACAGGCCGCCGGCTACTATCTGCGCCACGAAACGACCCGCGCCGCGCACGAACGCTACGTGACGACCCTGGACGACGCCCTGATTCGGCCGCTGAGCAGCGCCGACGACACGGACTGGTCGTTCTCGTTCGCGCAGGAGGCGATCTACCCCGGACTCGCGCAGCGGTTCACGATCGTCGCCGTCGACTCGAACTATTTCCGCTACTACGTGGCCAGCTTCGATCCCTTCGGCGACGACACGCGTGGCAACACGTTGACCGGTGGCGTGGGTCTCTTCGGGTCAGTTGCCCCGCTCATGTCGAAGGTCCTCGACCTCACGGCGAACACCGACACGCCGGTCGAAGGCTCGTGGGCGGCCGACCGCACGTCGTCGACCTTGCCGAGCACGATGGTGCTCTATTCGTCGCCGTACTTTCCGCGTGAGGAATTCGGTCGGCGCGTTTCGTTGTCGGGCACCGGCCAGATCTCGGGGAAGACAGTCGAAGCCTACGGGACGAACGATGGCACCGGGACAACCCTCCTATTCTTCCCGATCGACCAATCGAGTCCCGCGTCCCCGGCCACTGGATCGATGAGCGGGGCAGATCTGGTGTTGACCGACACTCGCACCGGGGAGCGCGTGACGTACCGGAGGCGGTAGATTGGCGGTATCCCCGGCCCGATGGTGTGCTGCACACCGTCCGGGTCGGCATCTACTCAGTCCTTCATGACAAGACGAAAGCGGGTGAGCCAGCGCATTGCCCGGGACGGCCGTGTGTCGTGCGTCGCGATAACCGCGGTCGTGTCCGCTACGATCCTCGCGTGCTCGTCAGGCACACGGCCGGCGACAAGCGCGCCGGCCGCCGCTCCCTCGGTGCAGCCCGTCGGAGCGCGTCCGGTTCCGTACCCGATCTTCGAGACGCCGGCGTTCAAGCGAGCGATCGATCGCGGTACGCGGTCCCGCACCGGGGACCCGGGGCCGAGGTACTGGACGCAGTACGTGCGGTATGCGCTGAGGGCCGAGCTCGATCCGAAGGACAAGCGCCTAACGGGTAACGCGCGCGCGCGGTACCAGAACCGGTCGCCCGACACGCTCCGCCTCGTCGCCGTCCATCTCTACCAGAACCTCTTCGCACCCCGTGCGGCGCGTAACGTCGAGGTGCCGCCCACGGAAGGCATGAAGCTGTCGCGTGTGATGGCGCAGGGCCGAGCGCTGCCGCAGCTTCGCGATGTCGATGCCAGCGTTCAGGCCGGATTCCAGATCGACGGGACAGTCGCCTGGATCCGCCTGCCGACACCACTCGCGCCGGGCAGCGCCGCCGATTTCGAGTTTTCCTGGGAGTACACCGTTCCGACGGATGGTGCTCCCCGCTCCGGAACCGACGGTGAAGTGTTCATGATCGCGTACTGGTACCCACAGTTCGCCGTGTACGACGACATGACCGGGTGGCAGACCGACCACTACATGGGGAACGCCGAGTTCTACATGGGCTACGCGGACTATGACGTGGCACTCACGGTACCGGCTGGATGGCTCATTGGCGCGACGGGAGAGCTCAAGAACGCGTCGGAGGTGTTGACACCGGAAACGCGCCAGCGACTCGCCGAAGCGCGGCGAACGCCGGAGGTCGTGCACGTGGTGACGGAGGACGACCGCGCGCCGGGACGCTCGACGACGACGGGAACCGGCGGCAAGGTGACCTGGCTGTTCGAGGCGCGAAACGTCCGCGACTTCGCCTGGGGAACGTCCGACCAATACCTGTGGGACGCGACGCGTGCGGCGGTCGGTACGGTTGGGTGCCTCCCGACCGCCTCGTCAGGCGCTGCGGCGTCCGCACAGCCACCGGCCTGCGGTCAGGGTACCGACAGCGCGACGATCAACTCGTTCTATCGCCCGTCGCGAATCCCGTGGGCGTGGGATCAGTCGGCGCGTTATGCACGCCACTCGATCGAGTTCCTGTCCGGTTTCCTCTGGCCGTACCCGTACCCGCAGATGACGGCGCTCGACGGCGTCGTGTCGTGCAGCGGGATGGAGTACCCGATGATCACCTGCATCGGTGGCCAGCGCGACACGTTAGGCCTGTACTCGGTGACCGTGCACGAGTTCGGTCACATGTGGTTCCCCATGCAGGTGGGGTCCGACGAGAAGCGGCACGCGTGGCAGGACGAGGGGCTCACGCGGTTCAACCAGGCGCAGGCCATGCGGTCGTTCTTCGGCGGGTACGACCTCGAGCGCGTCGTGCGCGAGGCGTACCTCGGCTTCGCTCGCACTGGCGATGAGGTAGAGCTCATGCGGCACGGCGACCTCTATCCCGTGGGGACGCCGGCCTATGCCGTGGCGAGCTATCAGAAGATGGCGACGAACCTCGTGGCGCTGCGCGCCGTGCTCGGTGACGACGTATTCATGCGCGCGTACCGCGAGTATGGTCGGCGATGGATCAACAAGCACCCGACGGAGTACGATTTCTTCAACACGTTCAACGACGTGAGCGAGCGGGACCTCTCGTGGTTCTGGCGCACGTGGTTCTACGAGACGTGGACGCTGGATCAGGCGATCGCGGGCGTGCAGGTGAGTGGAGACAGCGCGACGGTCACGATCGAGGATCGCGGCCTCGCGCCAATGCCTGTCAGGCTCGCCATCACCCGGCAGGGCGTGTCGGCGGTCGAGCGGCGGGAGATTCCGGTGGACGTCTGGCTCCGCGGCGAGCGCCGCGCGACGCTTCGCGTGGCGGCGTCGCCGAAGATCGTGAAGGTCGAGATCGATCCGGAGAACGCGTTCCCGGACATCGATAGAACGAACAACCGATGGGGACGTTAGGCGTGCCACTGCCCACTGCACACCGCCCGCTGCGTGTCCAAGGTCGACCGATCACTCGCCACTCCTACCCTGGTCGTCGTCTGATGCGAATGGATCGAGTGTTGATCGCTACGGTCGCTGTGGGATTGATCGCCGTCTCGGCGTGCAGCCGCATAGCCGAGCGGGCCTACGCCCGCCCGACGATCGCGGTCCGGAGCGTGAAGCTGAAGAGTGTCGGCCTCACCGGCGGCTCTATCGAGATCGCGCTCGCCATCGCGAACCCAAACCCCTATCCACTCCCGGTGCACCACGCCGTCTACAGCTTCGCCCTCGCGGACTCGACGGAAGTGGGCCGAGGCGAATCGGCTGCCGCGTTCACGCTGCCCGCGCACGACTCGGCCGTCGTCAATCTTCCGGTCGACGTCTCGTGGCCGGGACTTCGCGCCGCCGCGCGCGATGCGGCCCGCGACGGCACCGTCGACTACATCCTGAAGGGTTCCGTCACGCTGGACACGCCGCTCGGGAACCCGAACGTGCCGTTCCAGCTTGCCGGGCGTTTCACGCCACCGCCGTCGCTCGTGCGATCACTCAACTAACCGCGGCCGCGTCATGAAGCCGACGACCGGCGCCCAGTACTCGTCGGTCGGCCGCTGATGGCCGTCTTCATGCCGATAGCCGTGGAGCACGACCATCTGCTTCGGTACCGTCGCCGCGTCGTACACAGCCTTCGCCATGCTCACGGGGAAGAGCTGATCGGCGTCGCTCTGCATGACGAGCAGTGGCTGACGGAGATTGCGGGTGTCGCGGACGTTGTTCCACAGGTCCGGCAGGAGGACCGTGGCCCACTTCGGGATGAGACCGAACGCCACGGCACCGTCCCGCGCGGACGAGTACGAGGCCACGAACACGACGCCAGCCGGCGACGGCGTGAAGCGGCGAACGGCGTCGAACACGACGCCCGTACCTAACGAGTAGCCAAGCACGTAGTGGCGGGCCCGCGGGTCGACGCGCCGCACGAACTCGGCGTAGGCCGAGTCCGCATCCTCCTCCAGATGCGCGGCCGTCGGGCGGCCGCTGCTCCGGCCGAAGCCCGAGTAATCGAACACCATCGAGGTGATGCCGTGGCGGTAGAGCAACGCCTGCGTGTCCGACCAGTACGACACGGCTTCGGCGGTGCCGTGAAAGATCAGCAAAGCAGGGGCGGTGTCGTCCGGGGCGCGCACGAGTGTGGCGTCCAGCGTCCGGTCTCCGCTCGCGAGCGCGAGCCGCTCGAACGGCGCGCCGAATACCGCCGGCGTCTCTGGCCCGTTGGGCGCGACGATCAGCCCGCTGCGCTCGACGGACATGAACGCAACGCGACGAATCCCGAGGAACACCACGGCCAACACGAGCACCAGCGCACAAAGCTGCGCCAACCGTCGCCGTGCCATGTCAGCCGTCCCTCGATGCCACGGGAGATCCGAGCCGGATCGTTGGCGTCACGGACCGGTACTGCTTTGCCAGGAGACGCCGGAAGAGATGCGCTTTCCTGTGCTTGGCGCTCGACACGAAGACGATCATCGTCGATCTTCCCGCCGGAGAAACGCGCAGGTGCACGACGCCGCCCGGCACCGTCAGCGTGCAGGCGTCAGCGGCGCGGGCGGACGGCGCGCACAGCCGGGAGGCGCACTCCTCGATCACCGTCAGCACCGCGCCCGAGTCCTGACCGATCACCCACCAGCGCGACCGCACGAGCCAGCCTCCAAGCAGCACGACGATGGCGCCCGCCAGCACGCCTAACGACAAGTGTCCGCCGCCCAGCACGGTGATCGCCGCGGCCACCAGGACGTACAGCGCCGTCAGGAAAAAGACCCAGTCACCACGCACGACCGTCGGCTCGCGCCGCGCGAGGACGACCACCGACGCCGCAATCACCAGTGCGACGTACGCGGCCGCCCAGCCGAGCACGTCCCGGCTCCGTCTACTGGTCGAGAATCGCCTTCAGATTCTCGACCGCGCGAGCGCCTTCCGCCTCGTTCAACCTCTCGACTACCCCGGTTTGCATCTTCGCCAGGAGCGACTGCGGCACGTCGTATGTCACATCGACCATCACCTTCACGCTATTGCCCTGTGGCTCGGCACTGTAGGTGAAGGTGCTCTTGATCCCGGTGGTCGTCTTGAAGCTGAATTTTTTCCCGCTCTCATAGCTCACCGTCTCGGCGCGGCCGGAGAATTCGACGCCCGCCATCACGAACGTCCAATCCCAGGACGTGCCCGCCTTTTTCGGATCGCCGTTGATGTTTGCGACAGACTTGAGCGGTCCGAGAAAGGCCGGATGGTTTCTCACATCGGCGATGTAGCTCATGATCTGATCGGCCTTGTTCGTGATGATCGCTGACTTGGCTACATGGGACATCGTGCCCTCCGAAAATGCGACGCTGATTCGAGTGAACGCCTGCCGCCGGACGATAATCGCCAGACCGTCGGCGCGGCTACTACCTTACTCGAACCTTCTGCGTTGAGCGAGACGTTGCTGGTCCGATTCCCGGTAGCCCGACACTCGGCGCGTGTACACCTCGTGACCCCGGCGGTCGTCGAGCGGACGGTCGCGCGTCGCGGCGTGGAAGGAATCCTGACGGCCGGCGAGCGCGCGGCCTTCGACGCGTTCCCCCTCGAGCGACGTCGCCGCGACTGGCTCGCCGGCCGTCTGGCAGCCAAGCGTGCCCTGCGCGCGACGTGTCGAGGTCGGGGCGGGACCGTACCGGCATACACCGCGATCGAGATCCGAAACGACGCCGACGGTGCGCCGGGCTTCGCCATCGATGGAAGCCCCGAGCTCGACGGACGCCTCGACATCTCCATCGCGCACTCAGACGGTGCCGCGGTCGCCGCGGTCGCGGACAGACTCGCGTCAGGCCCCGTCGGCGTTGACGTGGAGGTCACGAAACCACTGTCGATCGGTCTTGTGCGACGCGTGCTCCGATCCGCCGAGATCGACCGCCTTGGCGGAAGCTCGACCATTGATCCGACGCCACTCGAGATGTGGACCGCCAAGGAGGCGGCGATGAAGGCGGCGCGACATCTGTGTGAAGCGCTCCGCGACGTGGAGCTCTCGTGGACGCGCGCGCGTACGATGCGTGCGCGCATCGTACGCGACGGGTTGCCGGCGCACTCGATCCTCGTCAGGCATCGGACTGCTGGCCCGTACACCATCGCCCTCGCACTCTATCGATGACACGCGTCGGCATCGACGCCCTGACCTACTACCTGCCCGCGTCTGCCCCCACCCTTGCGGAGCTCGAGCAGCGTGGGGCGCTGCGCGGACCCGCATCCACGCTTGCCGGGTTCGGCTTCGAGCGGGCGCGCGTGGCCGAGTCGGAGAGTCACGTGGACATGGCGATGCACGCCGTGCGAACGCTCCTCGACGAGACGAACACCTCGCCCGATGAGATCGATCTCGTCCTCTATGCGGGCGCGCTGACGTCCAGCTCCACCATGGAGTGCGCACCTGCCCCCGCGGGGTCGGTGCTGCAGCTGCGGGACCTCATGGACTTCTTCAAGTACCCGGTCTCACAGCTCCAGAGTGAGCTCGATCTCGTGAACGCATCGGTCGCCGGCATCGACCAGCAAGGGTGTGCCGCGATCTTCTCGAGCGTTCGGCTCGCCCGCGCGACACTGCTCGCGGAGCCCGACGTTCGCACGGTGCTGTGCGTGAGCGCGGACCGGTTGCCGCACGGTACGTCACGCGAGGTCGTTTACAATCTGGTGTCGGACGGTGCGTGCGCGATGCTCGTGCGCCGTGACGCGGCGCGAAACCGTCTCGTCGCCACGCACCAGGTGACCAAGGGGGCGTTCTGGGATTCCGGGTCGCTCGAGAACGAGATCATCGCCGCCTACTTTCCGACCGCACGCACCGTGATCGGGGACACGCTGCGGAAGGCAGGCGTCACCCTGAACGACATCCGGTGGGTGATCCCGCATAACGTGTCCCTGCGCAGCTGGGAAATCCTGCTCGGGCTCATCGGGTGTCCCCGCGAAAAGCTGTTCAGCGCCAACATCGGGCGCGTGGGCCACACGATCGCCGCGGACAACTTCATCAACCTTCGCGACGCGACCGACGCTGGGCTCCTCCACACGGGCGATCTGCTGCTCCTCTTCACGTTCGGCTACGGGCTGAACTGGAGCTGCATGGTGCTCGAGCACTGACCGCCGCGCATGACGAGCTCGCGGGTGCCGGAGCGGCGAACGATCCTCGTGACGGGCGGGACCGGTACGTTAGGCAGGGAGCTGGTCGCGCGTTTCGCCCGCGCAGATGACGCTTCGGTCGTCGTGCTCGCGCGCGGTACGGCGCATCCGCGTCCCGCCGTGCTGCCGCCAGGTGTCCGCGCGCTCGCGAGCGACGTGCGGCATGGTTCCACGCTCGGGCTCAGTGCGTCCGACCGCGCGATGCTTCGCGAGAGCGTCACCGACATTGTACACTGTGCGGCCGACACGACGTTCAACCGCCCGCTCGCCGACGCGCGCGCAACCAACGTGACGGGCACCGAGGCGGTCCTCGCGTTCGCAAAGGAGTGTCGGCGGCTCCGGCGGCTTGCCTGCTTCAGTACGGTGTACGTCGCGGGGCGCACGACGGGCTGCTTCACGGAGCACGATGTCGGCGGCGCCGACGGGTTCGTGAACAGCTACGAGCAGTCGAAGGCGGAAATGGAAGCGGTGGTGCGCGACGCGATGCGCCGGCTGCCGATCGCCATCTACCGCCTGAGCACGATCATTGGCGACGCTCGTACCGGCGAGGTCTCCGGGTTCAACGCGATCCATCACGCCCTGAGACTGCTGTATCAGGGCCTTGCCCCGATGGTGCCGGGTCGGGAAACCGGCCTCGTGGACCTCATCCCCGTGGATTTCGCTGCCGACGCGAGCCACCATCTCTTCGAGCGCGAGTTCACTGCCGGCGCGACGTATCATCTGTGTGCCGGCGCGGCGCATTCTGCCACGCTGGGAACCCTGCTGGATGCGACGATGGCGGCGTTCGAGCGATACCGCCCGGCGTGGCGCAAGCGCAGCATCGCCCGGCCCGCAATCGTGGAGTTGGAGACGTACGAGCTGTTCGTACGCTCGGTGGAGGAGGCGGGGAATCAGGTGCTGCTGCAGGCGACGCGGGCCGTGCAGGCGTTCGCCTACCAGCTCGCGTATCCCAAGGTGTTCGATGCTCGGTACGCCGAGGGCGTGCTCGCGCCGGCAGGCATCGCGGCGCCGAATGTGCTCGACTATTACGACGGGATCGTGCGGTGGTGTATCGAAACAAACTGGGGGGCACAGGCATGACGGGCTCGTCGCCGAAGGCGCTGCCGACCCCCGCTGAGCTCGAGCGGCAGCTCGCGCACTTCGTCAACGTCACGCTGCTGGGCGGAGGCAACGCGGTCGGGCGCGACACGCGCCTGTTCGAGGATGGGTACATGAACTCGCTCCGCATCCTCGATCTGATCGCGATGGTGGAGAAAACGTTAGGCGCGCGCATACCCGACCGCTCGGTTCGCCTCGCGAACTTCCGTACGATCGCCACCATCGTGCAGGTGTTTCACCCGGACGCCGGCGTTGTCGCCGCCTCGGCCCCCGATCGGCTGTTCGAGCGCCGCGCTGACCGATCACGCTTTGCCTCGCCAGTCGAACTGCTTCGACACCGGGGTGACGTCAGAGTCACCGGTGCCGGTCGCGTCGCCCTGGCTGGCCTCGCGCTCCAGGTCCTCGAGGCGGTCGATGACACCGTCGTGCGTTGGGCGGAATCCCTCGGCGCTTCCGATCACCGCTACCCGAGCCTGATCGACACGGCCATCCTCCGGCGTGCCGGGCAGACGCCATCCACGATGGTCATCCCGAGCGCGGATGTCATCCCGAGCGCTGATGACGAGGTTATGCTCGCCCCCGCCGTCTGCTACCACGCCTATCCCGAGTGGGCCGGCAAGGCCATCGGAGACACCCCCACGGTCCTCACCGCGCGCGGCCACTGTTACCGCTACGAGGGCGGCCACCACGTCCCGCTGGAACGGCTGTGGGAGTTCACGATGCGCGAGATCATCGTGATGGGAACACGCCAGCAGGTCGAAGACGTCCGGCAGTCACTCGTCAGGCAGGTCGCGACTCTCGTCGACACGCTGAAGCTGGACGCCTCGATCGAAACCGCCACCGACCCGTTCTTCACGGCCGGTGATGAGGGCCGCCGCCTCATGCAGCAGGCCGGCGCGCTCAAGTACGAGCTCCGCCTCGCCGTCGACGCGACGGGCCGCACGATAGCCGCCGCGTCGTTCAACCATCACCACGACTTCTTCGGCACGCGCTTCGGCATTCGCCTCGCCGACGACACCCCCGCGCACAGCGGATGCGTCGCGTTCGGGCTCGAGCGGTGGATGCTTGCGCTGCTCGCGCAGCACGGTGTTGAGCGAGACGCGTGGCCTAACGCGGTGCGAGCGTGGCTCGATGAGGCGCTCCACCGACCGGCTTGGGGATCCGGTGCGTGACTCGGCTGCACAACCGCACGCGCACGTCGGAGTCCATCCCGCGAAAGCTGCTCCGCCAGGGCAAGCTGCATCTCCTCCCCATCTACGCGCTCATGCGCACCAGCGACCTCGCGCGCGAAGGCATTGAGAACTCCGGCAGCTATCGATTCGCGGACCATGTCTATCGTAACGAGCCCAGTGGCCGCTTCGGCATCGGCCGCGCGCTCGATGCGGTGTTGCTGCGCATGCGCGGCGCCCGGTCCATGCGCAACCGCTTCCACCACACCCAGCGCGAAATCCTCGCTGCAGCCCGGACGCTCGAGTCGCGCAGCGCCACCGACCCGGTTGCGGCCAGCGCACCGTTTCGCGTACTGTCGATCCCGAGCGGTATCGCGCGTGACCTCGTCCTCGCTGCCCGGGCCGTCGAGCGGGAGCTCCCGGGGGTGTACGCGCGCAGCACATTTTTCGGCGTGGACCTCGACCCCGTGCCGCTCGAGCTTTCGCGTGACCTCGCGGGACGGGACGACCACTACTTCTTCACCCGTGGCGACGCCCTCGATCCGGCGTCCTTCCCCTCGGAGCTCGACATCATCGTCTCCACGGGACTCGGAGAATTCCTGAGCGATGACCTGCTCGTGCAGTTCTACACGAACTGTCGCAATCGGCTTCGGCCGGGCGGCACCTTCGTCACATCCGCCATGCAACCCGACCGCGTCGCGGACTACCTGATGCGTCAACTCGCGGAGCTTCATGCGCACTACCGCCGCGGCGATGAGATCATTCGATGGCTGCACGCGGCCGGCTTCCACGAGGTGTCGACACGCCAGGACGAGGTGGGCCTGCAGACGCTCGTCGTCGCGCGGCGTGTCGAGCGCCGGAGTGCCCCCCGCGGCCAGGAGGCGTGACAAGTGATCTACGAATCCCACCTGCGCGCCACCGAGGAAAACGCGTGGCCCCTCGACTCCTCCATCGCGTGGGATGCGATCGACCTCGACGTCGCGCGCAGCGAGCGCGATCTACACCAGGCACTGCACGACGCGGCGCTCATCGAAGGGTACCTGCCGGTGTACGCCGCGCGGCTCATGCAGCTCCTCTGGGACGACGTCGATGCGACCGCCGTGCTCAGCATGGAGCTCTACGAGGGACTCAAGCACTTCACCGCGCTCGCCCGGTACCTCGACCGCGTGGGCTATCAACGCGAGGAGGTCTCCGAGGCGACGCTCGTGGCCGCGCGAGCGCGCGCGCTCGCGATCGCGTACGACAGGGCCGACCTCATCGCGCACCTCACGAACTTCATGTGCTCGGAGCTCTTCGCCGCGTACTTCTTCCTGCGTATTGCCCGCCGCACTAACGAGCCGGTGCTGCGAGAGCTGTTAGGCTACATGTCGCGCGATGAGTTCCGTCACAGCGCAAGCGCCGGCGACGTCCTCAAGAAGCGCATCGATCGCGATCCCGGGATCGCTGCCCAGGTCCTCGCGGCCGCCGAGCGGTTTCGCCACTATGGGAGCGACGTCGTTCAGGTCCCCGTCGCCGAGGAGAACGACTTCGAGGCGATCATGGCCATGAACCGAAAGGTCCGCCTGCTGTGCGGCCTCGCGCCGACCGAGCATCTCAAGGAGTCCGTCCCCGGTGGAGATTAGCGAAAACGATCTCTGGATCCTCAGCTACTACCGCGAGTCGGAGCTCGCGGGAAGTCTCGTCATGGGCCGCCTCGCGCGGGAAACGGACGACGACGACCTGCGTGTGCACCTCACCGAGCATTGCGCGGAAGAGGCCCACCACGCGTGGCTGTGGACGGAGACGATCCTCAAGGTGGGCGGTACCCCGAAGCGCGTGGCCGAGACGTACCAGACGCGCTACTACGCCGAGATCGGGATGCCGGCGAGCCTGCTCGAGATTCTTACACTCACACAAGTTTTCGAGCGGCGCGTAATACGGCATTTCCGCGCCCACCTCAAGTGGCCTGACGTGCACCCCGCGGTGGCCGAAACGCTCCGCCGCATGATCGAGGACGAGGTCGGCCACATCAGCTGGGTAAAGGACCGCCTCGATCGATACGCGGCCGAGAAGGGGGAAGCGATCGTGGCCGAAACGATGCGCCGCTTCACCGAAGTGGATGAACGCGTCTACGAAGCGGCGATGCGCTACCGGGACAACGCACGCGAGCTGCTCGACCCCGCGCTCCGTGGGAACGGACAGGCGCGCCCCCAGCCGACGTCGATCACGGCACCGTCGGCCTCACGCGCGACCACGAGCAATGCCGAGCTCCGCCACCTCGTGGCGAAGTCGCTCGGCGTGAACGACGACATCGTGCTCGATACGTCGTCGCTCCGCGACCTGGGTGTCAACTCGCTCGACCTCGTGGTGCTCGTGATGTCGATCGAGGAGCATTTCCACGTCGAGTTCGAGGCGAGCGACCTGGAGCGACTGCGGACGTTCGCCGACCTGGCGCGCCGCGTGACCGAGCTGACCGCGGTTCGTTAGGCAGGCCTGACGGCGGCTATTTCTTCGTGATGCCCGTCGGCTCGGTATGCTCGACCACGATGGTATAGTCCGACGCGAGCGCGGCAATGCCGGCGATGGCTGCCCAGAACGGGAGCAGCGCGGCACCCAGGAGGCCGGCGGTGAGCGGAATGTCCAGGATCGTGCGACCCTGCGCGTTCTTGATGACCACGCGCCTAACGGTGCCCTTGCGAATGATCTCTTTCAGCTTGGCCTTGAGGTTGGCGCCGCTGACCTTGAACTCTTCGGTGCGTGGGCCGGTGGTGGACATGGTGCCTGGGTCGGAAAGGGAACGAGCCGGGATGGCGTGCCGATCTCCCGGCACGCCGCCCGTCCAGCGCCCAAGCTAGAGGAGCGCCGGCCCCTCGGCTAGTCAACCGGTCGGCTGCGCGAACATCACCACGTGCCCGCCCGGCTCCCGCACGCCGATCTCGTCCATCCCGTAGAACGTCTGGCGCCGCGGCACCACGACCTCCACACCTTCGAGCGCGCGCACGACGCTCTCGATGTCGCTCACCTCGATGAAGAACCCTGCTCCGTGCCCGTGCGCACGCGGCACGAGCCCCGCCGCGTCCTTCTCGACGCTCTCGTGCGTCTGGTACATCACCTCGACGTTGTCCTTGGCGAGGATGACGAATCCGAGGCGGTCGCCTTCCGGAACCTCGGCGGTTTTCGTGAACCCCAGCCGCTCCCAGAACGGCAGGCACGATTCGATGGCGTCTACCATGATCACGGGGCTCAGCTTCTTCATGGCGCTCTGTTGCATGGTCTGCATGGTTGGTCGGTGCTCCGTTTCAGGTTGCTGGCAACGAAGCTATCGGCTTCGATGGCCGAGGTCTTGGAAAAATGGAACTGCTCGGGAGACGGGAAGCGGGAGGCGGGAGGCGGGAAGCGAAGGCGGGAACCGCGAACGGGGAACCGGGAGCCGTGCTGCTCTACCGGGAACCTGAGGATCCTTCGCTTCGCTCAGGATGACTAAGCCTGTCATTCCGAGCGCAGCGAGGAATCCTCATTCTCCTGGTAGAGGGCTCCTGTTCCCGGTTCCCCGTTCCCGGTTCCCGCCTTACCCCCGATGCCAAGCCGTTGGAGTAACCCCGGTCAGCTCTCGAAATTCATCGACCAGATGTGACTGGTCGTAGTACCCCACCTCCAGAGCCAGCGCGCTCCAGTTGATTGCCTCACCAGCCGGCAACGCGCGCGCCCGATCGATCACGCGGCCCAACCGCACCACCCGCGCGAACGTCTTCGGCGACACCCCCACGAGCTGCGAGAACCGCCGTGCCAGATGCTGGCGCGTGACGCCTAACGCCGGAGCCAGCCGGGTGATGCCGAGACTTCCTCCGGCCGCGACGATCCGGCGTATCGCCTCGTCCACGTCGTACTGTGCCGACACAGCACTCGGCGACACGCGAGCCGCGAGCACCCGTTCGAGTGCCCGCACCCGCTCCACCGCGCCGGCGCTCACCGCGAGCGCGTCACGAACCTCGCCGGCATCGAGCCACAGCGCATCGAGCGGCACGCGCAGGTCCGTGAGCTCGTTCGCCGGGACGCTCAGGAACGCCGCGGCCTTCCCCGGGTGAAACCGCACGCCCACGAAGCACTCCGGCGATGCCCCGGGCTCGAGAACGAGCGCGCGCGTCATCGTCCCGACAGCCATCGCCGATTCCGGTTCGTCCGCCTGCCCCGAAAACCCGAGCACCACGTCGATGCACCCATCCGGCAGCACGCGGTGTACTGATGGGCTCGCGGGCTCGCGACCCACTGCCGGGTCGCGCGTCCAGAAGCATTCCACGAACGGGCGAAGCTTCTCGGACGGCGCGTATTCGCGATAGCTCGCCGGCGTGAGCGGCTGCGGGCCGGGCGGCGGCGGTCCTCCGGCGGGGGCGGTCATCGATCACAGCCTACCGGGCGGAAACCGGCGGCTCAAGGGGGTCGCCCGTTTCGTGGAGTGCACTGCTACGTCATTTCACCGGGGCTCCTACGTACGGTGGCCGATCCACGTCCCGCGAGGTCCGCGGTATCGTCACCAGGAACCCGCGTCATGCCTGGCCGCACCGGTTCTTCGTCGGAGACGCCAATGCACCACACATCCATCGTGCGATCGATCGCCCGGCTCGCGACCACCCTGCTCGCGGAGCTTGGAGCCATCGCGGGCACCACGGGGATCGTCGC
This sequence comes from Gemmatimonadota bacterium, assembly GCA_046725585.1. GTDB lineage: Bacteria > Gemmatimonadota > Gemmatimonadetes > Gemmatimonadales > Gemmatimonadaceae > JAJKIV01. The sequence goes on from JBKOYV010000160.1 coordinate 66,429, forward strand.
CGCACAGCACCCGGCGCCGACACCGAAGACCGTGACCATCCGCGTCGCCGACTCCACGCAGGTGCAGGTGATTCGCCTGAGGGACGGCTCGTCGATCGTCGGTCGCGTCACGGAAATCGGCACCGACACGATCCGCTTCGCCGCCACGGGTGGCACGCTCTCGCTCACCCGCGCCGACATCGTCGGCGTGCGCGACGTCGCGAAGTCCTCGATGCGTGACGGCGAGGTCTGGCCCGCCAACCCTAACGCGACCCGACTGTTCTTCGCGCCGACCGGTCGGATGCTCGCTCAGGGCGAGGGCTACTTCAACGACACGTATCTCTTTCTTGTCAGCGTCCAGGGCGGTTTGAGCTCGCGTGTCAACCTGGGCGGCGGCCTGTCGGTGCTTCCGCTGGACAATTTCGCGGACAACGCATTGTTCCTCACGCCGAAGATCGGGGTGTTCGCCTCTCCCAAGTTCAACCTCGCGGTCGGCGCGCTCGCAGGCGTCGCCGGTGGGCTCATGGACGAAGGAGAAAACGCGACCTTCGGCGTCATGTACGGCGTGGGAACCATTGGCTCGCCGGACGCCAGCATCACCGTCGGCACCGGCCTCGCGTACGCGGCCGGCCAGTTCGTCGATCGTCCAGTCGCCATGCTGGGCGCCGAGTCACGGCTCAGCCGTCGTGTCTCGTTCGTCACCGAGAACTACCTGATCCCTAACGACGACGTTCACGGCGCCATCTCGTATGGCCTCAGGTTCTATGGCGAGAAGCTCTCCACCGACCTCGCGTTCTGGAACGCACCGGGCGCATTCATGGTGTTCCCCGGTATTCCATATGTCGCGTTCTCGGTGAAGTTCTGACGCCCGGGAACAAACGGCGGCGGTCAGTTTTGCGAGCTTGCGACCCGTCGCTTTCAGCCCGCGTTGACGTTCCAGCCGGTAGCTTACGCCGGATGCTGTCTGTATCCCGCGCTTTTCGTTCCTTAGCGCTCGCGGCTTTCGTCCCGGTCGCGGGCGTTCTCGTCGTGGCCCCCCGAAGAGCCGGCGCGCAGTCCGATACGCTCGCGCATTCCAAGGCGCTCATCGTCGGCGAGCGGCTGGAGTACGACGTGAAGTTCGGGCCGATCAAGGTCGGGCGCGCGAGCATGGAAGTCATGGACGTCGAAGAGGTCCGCGGGCGCCGCGCGTGGCACACACGCTTTCAGGTCACCGGCGGCACGCTCTTCTTCCGTGTGAACGACGTGCTCGAGAGCTGGATCGACGTCGAGAGCTTCTCGTCGCTTCGGTTCCGCCAGCAACTGTCCGAGGGCTCGCGCGACCGCCTGTACGAGTACGAGATCTACCCGGAGCGTGCCACCTATGTCGAGAAGGGGAAGGGCGAACGCCCGAGCGTCTCGCGCCCGCTCGATGATGGGTCGTTTCTGTACTTCCTTCGTACGGTGCCGATCGAGCTGGGAGCCACCTACGAGTTCCCACGCTACTTCATGCCCGACCGGAATCCTGTTCGACTCGAGGTGCTAGGCCGCGATACGGTCGACGTTCCCGCCGGGCGCTTCAACGCGCTCGTCATCCGGCCCGTCATCAAGGCGAAGGGAATCTTCTCCCAGGACGGTCGCGCGCAGATCTGGATCTCGAACGACGCCGATCACGTGCTGCTGCAGATGACCTCTCACCTCAAGTTCGGCTCGATCAGTCTGCACCTGAAATCGCGACGCGTGCACGATTCGGCCGAGGCCGCGTCTACCACGCCACGCTGACGCCAAGCATGCCCGGGGCGACGACGGGCGACCAGTCGTATCGCGTGAAATGCGCCGTCGCGCTCCGGGAGGTCGGTGCCTGCGGCGGCATGCGCACGATCGTGCGACCTCGCGTTGTCACCACCTTTCCCACGACACCGCCGATCGCCAGCGCAAGCGGGTAGTCGCTCGCCCAGTGCACGCCGTTGTTCACCATGGCGAATGACAGCACTCCCATCGTCGCCACGCTCGCCGGCCAGATGAACCTGTGCTCGTGGTAGTTCATCGCTACGACGGTAAGCGTCGCCATCGTGCTGGCGAGGTGTCCCGACGGAAAGGCATCGTAGGCCGGCACGTTCGCGCTATAGTCGCTGAGCTTTGCAAAGGGGCGCCACCGCCCGCGCGGCACGGTCGCCTCGGAAGGGGTTTGCCGGCCCGCCACGTGCTTGAGCGTCTGCGTGACCGTACCCGATACGAGAAGCGCCTCGATCACCTCGCTCGCGGTCCGGCGGGCCCGCATGTCGTCCGCCAGACTCCCCCGGGCAGCAAAGCCCGCCGCGAGAAGGACGCTCGCCATTCCATCGCCGAGGAAATAGAGCCCGGAGCCGACCGTCGTGGGGAACGGCTGCTTGAACGGCCCCAGGCGCACATTCGCCGACGGATGGTTCTGCGGAAGACCAACGCGCGTGCCCAACCGCCGCGTCTCCGCGAGGATCTGCTCGTCGGTTGCGATCAGCACCGCCGTGCTGGCGGCGACCGCCATCATCGCCGGAATGTTGCTCGGACGGAACGCCTCGCGAGCGGACGCGCCTAACGCCGCCGGAACGTCGGTCACGGCATGGAACAGTGGTGGACGGGTGTATGCGTAGCCCGTCGCCGAATCGCGTCGCACCACGTCCGCTCGGCCTACCCGTATGCGGGTTGCCGAGTCGGGCGTCACGCCCTGCGCACGCAGCACCGCCGGGAGGATCGATATCAGCGCGAACAGCATTCGCGCGCTCCGTCGTGCGCGCATTCCAGCCAACATCCTGCGGTCCGGTCAGCGAAGCGACCACTGCATCGCCGCGCCCCGCAAACTGGGTGCGATCGAGAGGTGCGAGAACAGGTGCCGATCGATCGGTGACCGATCCCCGCGAGCGTGCGCGACGACCTCGTAACCCGTGATCGAGCCTAACGCCGCTCCGGCAATCACGTCGCTCGGCCAATGCTGGCGGTCGTACACCCTGGAGAACCCGACGAACGTCGCTCCACCGAACAACAGCGGGTTCACCCACCACCGCGAAACCGGATGCGCGATGTTCAGCTCACGCGCGAGTACGGTCGCGGTCGCGAAGGCCGCGCTCGTATGGCCCGACGGGAACGACGCCATGGCAGCGTTCGTAAAGCCATGACCCGGGCTGAATTCGTCGGGATCGCCGGGTGCGGCGAGCGGGCGGGCACGCCCGACGGTCCCCTTTGCGAGCGCGGTGACCGCCCCGCTGAAGAGCACGGCACGGATGACTTCCCGACTGGTTTGTGTAACGAAACCATCGCCGCGGAGCTGTCCTGCCCCGTAGAGCGCGGCACCGAGCGCCAAGGGGACCGGCCCGCCGACGAAGGTGCCGATCGCGGACGGGATCGACATGTCGTCGCCGCCCACCCGACGGGCGTCGACGGAAAGCCGTGAGTCGAAGAGCGAGATTGCTCCGGCAACGCCGACCGTGCCGAGGAGCAGCGCAGTCGTGTTGCGGCCAAGCTCGGGACGCGTGGCGTTGCCCGATCGTACGACGGAGTCTCCGCGTGCGGAATCGGAAACCGCAGCGGGCAACTGCGCGCGACTGGTGGCCACGGCGATGCCGAGAAGGACAGGAATGACGAAACGCACCGGCGCGCCTTGGTTATGTGCTACCAAGGTGCGCCGGTGCGCCTAAAACGCCGGTGAACGCCGTGCGCCCAGAGGCCGACCTCGGGCGAGCGCCGGTTCAGTCGGCGCGCGAGTGAACCGCGAACGCCGCGCCCTGCGGGTCCATGCACTGTGCGATGCGGTCCCCGCCGGGGACATCCATCGGGCCGTTCAACACCTGGCCGCCTAACGCCTTCACCCGTTCGGCCGCGTCGTCCACGTTGGGCACGCGAATGTAGTACAGCCAGTTCGGCGGCATGGGCATGTCGGCCGGCTTGGTGAACATGCCGCCCAGCGACTGGTTGTTGCGCCCGTACATCTGGTAGACGCCCATGGGCTCGCCCATGTCGAAGTCGCCGGTCTTGTCCCACCCGAACAGCTTCTGGTAGAAATCGTACGCGGCCTTGTGGTCGGTGGTCGTGAGCTCGTGCCAGGAGATCTCGCCGACGTTAGGCAGGTGCTCCGGCTGCTGCGGCCCGTCCTTCGGCGTGAAGATCGCGATCGCGGCGCCCTGCGGGTCCGAGAGTACCGCGAATCGCCCGACCTCCGGGATGTCCATCGGCTGCGTCAGGACCTTCCCTCCGAGCGCCTCGGCCTGCTTCGCGCTTTCGTCGACGTTCGGGACGGCGACGTAGCCGATCCAGTGCGGCGGCATCGACCCCTTCATCTCCGGCGCCATCTCCATCACGCCGCCGATCGGCGCGTCGTGAGTCGTCCACATGGTATACGGCTTGGAGCCGCTCCCCGACCAATCCTGCGTCCCCCACCCGGCCACCTCCGTGTAGAAATCCGCGGCACGACTCGGGTCGGTCGTCAGCAAGTCGTACCAGACAAAGCGTCCGCGTGGGCTCGTCTCGCTCATAGCCGTTCTCCTGCGTTGAGATCAGAATTCCACTTGCCCGCGATAGGCGTCGTCGCGCGGGATATTTCGTCGCCCACCGATACTAAATATCAGGGTGCGCCCCCGCCAGCCAACGGGGCCGTAACCTGTGATCGTTCGCTGTCGTCGTCGAGAACGATGACCGAATCAATACAATCGCCTGGGACGAACCGTTCGAAACGGTTCACGAGTCGACGTGCCGTGCTCGCCGCGATCACGCTGGCGATCGTCGCCGTCGCGATCTCCATTGCGCTCGCCGCGGATCACCCACGGTCGGACCGCCGGTGGGTACCACAACAGGCGGTGATGGCGCACGCGGACATCCGCGGCGATTCCGTGTTCGTGCACCGCCTTCGCAACTTCTCGTACACAGCGGAAGAAGAGTTCACGCCGTCGTACGACGATCGCCGCTACGACCTCCGTAAGCTGGAAAGCGTGTGGTTCATCGTGACGCCGTTCTCGAAGCGCTGGCGAGGTCCGGCGCACACGTTCGTCAGCTTCGGTTTCACCGACTCGCAGTACGTCGCGATCTCCGTGGAAGCGCGACGCGAACCGGGTGAGACGTATGGTCCTCTCACGGGGCTCTTCCGACAGTTCGAGCTGATCTATGTAGTCGGCGACGAGCGCGATCTCATCGCGTCGCGGGCGGTGTACGGTGGCTACGACGTCTACGTCTATCCGATTCGCGCGAGTCGCGAGCGGATCCGCGCGCTGTTTCTCGAGATGCTCGCGCGCTCGAATGCCCTCGCGACTCGGCCCGAGTTCTACAACACGCTCACGAATAACTGCACGAGCAACGTGGTCGATCACGTCAACCACATCGTGCCGCGCGCGGTGCCGCACGGCATCAAGACCATTCTGCCCGGCTACGCCGACGAGGTCGCGTACAGCCTCGGCCTGATCGACAACTCCATCTCGCTCGGCGAAGCGCGCCGTCGGTTTCGCGTGAACGATCAGGCGCGCCGCTTCGCGACGGCCCCCGACTTCTCGCGCCGCATTCGAGTCAACGCGACGCCTGATTGACCCTCGGTTCGCGATGTAACCCCGCCCCGATATGATTATCGGAAACCAGACTCGGGGCGGATATGGGCGGCGGGCCAGAAGAACTGAAGGGACCGGACCTCTCGTCAGGCATTCCGCTCGGCGACCTCGCCGACGGCGCCATGCTCCTGGGCCACGCGGAAGGCGAGAGCGTGCTGCTCGCTCGACGCGGCGACGAGATCTTCGCGATCGGCGCCACGTGCACACACTACGGTGGCCCACTCGCCGAAGGCCTGCTCGTCGAAGATACGGTGCGATGCCCGTGGCATCACGGATGCTTCAGCCTGCGCACGGGCGAGCCCGTCGGGGCACCGGCGCTCAACCCCGTCGCATGCTGGCGCGTCGAGCGCACGGGCGATCGCGTGCGAGTCACCGGCAAGACCGATCGCGACCCACTCGCGCCGAGCGAAGAAGTGAAGCGAGGCGTTACGCGAACGCGGGCCCGCGCCCACGTCGCGAGGGTCGCGGCCTCGCCCGTGCGCGCGCCCGAAAACATCGTCATTGTCGGCGCCGGCGCAGCGGGAAACGCGTCCGCTGAAATGCTGCGTCGGCTCGGCTACCGCGGGCGCATCACGATGCTCGATGCCGAGCCGGATACGCCGTACGATCGCCCGAACCTCTCGAAGGACTACCTCGCCGGTAACGCGCCCGAGGAGTGGATTCCGCTGCGTCCACCGGGATTCCACGCCGAACACGACATCGACCTCGTGCACGACGCGCAGGTCTCGGCGCTCGACCTCCCGAAGCGGGAGGTGCAGCTGACGGACGGACGCGCTTACACGTTCGACCGCCTGCTGCTCGCCACCGGCGCGGAGCCTGTGCGGCTTCCGTTGCCCGGAGCCGATCGCGCGCATGTGCACTACCTGCGCTCGCTGGCCGATAGCAGGGCCATCATCGCGAAGACCAGAGAGGCGAAGCGCGCGGCCGTCATCGGTGCCAGCTTCATCGGCCTCGAGGTGGCGGCCTCGCTGCGCAAGCGAGAGATCGACGTGCACGT